>JBFRWR010000554.1:0-6645 GCA_051439685.1 Trichodesmium sp. | reverse complement strand
TCGCCATTAGTGCTGCTTTTGTACTTTCACTCCACTGACGTTCTTGCTGGCAATCATCAAATCCAGCAAATCCCCAGAAATAGTCTCGGATAAAAATTGGCACTACCAGCATAGACAGAATTCCTTGTGGCTGTAATATTTCTCGCTCTGTTTTGGGAAATTCTTTAATTAGACCTATAATTGGCTGCTTTTGGGATAGAGTATCATACCAACGGGGCAGAATTTCTGGATAGAGAATATTTTGTAGTTCGGGGTTGTCAATTTCTGGCTGCACGCCCTCAGCCACCCACTCCCAGCGCTGACTGCTAGCAGGTTCCCCAGTTTCTGGATGGGGATGATTTTGGAATATATAGATCCGATCAACATCCATAACTGGCCCTAGAGCATTTAGGGCAGCCTGGACTGACTTATGGTGGTCTTTAATTGTCAATAAGCCATTAGTAGCGATGGCTATTCCTTGGAGCAAGCGATCGCTAGAAGATAACTTATTGGGTTGGTGAGTGAGAGGCATTGATCAGTTATTAGTTATCAGTTAACAGTTATCATATCAAATCTAGCGATCAATGTAGTAGCACGTCTAGACTAAAATTGTAGGTAAAATTTCTCCCTTCTGCTGGCAGAAGAGGGGTTGGGGGAGAGGTCTTCATTAACTCAAATTTGCCCACATTTTAAATTTAGACGCGCTACTAGGTGTACAATTATAGAGTAAAGATGTAGTTGATAAAATTGGCCAATATACCAGTATATGAAAATATATGGAAAAAAGCCTCATTGATTACCTGAAAGAAATACCTGATTTTCCTGACCAGAGAGGTTGTCGTCACCCCAAAGAAAAGAGGTGATTGTGGAGGAGATCGATGTATTGACAGATTGGATGAAAGCTGTTGACTTAAGTAAGTTGGCAGAGTGGTGGCTCGATCTAATTAGCCCTTGGTGGTTTGAGCGGTTTAAAGAACCCCGACGTTCCACACCACTACGCCTTCAGGATATCCGTAAAGATTTAATTGACGAACCTATTTCTATGGAACAACTGCGGGAAGCTTTGAATCTGACAAAAGTCAAGCCTGTAGACAAACGCATTGTTGCTGCAATTATAGGTATCTATTGACATATCTAGAAGTTTAACTGTAGGGGTTTGGTCTCCAAACCCCATACCAGATTTTTTTGATATCAGGAACAACTTTAGATTACTCTCGCCAACGACCAGAACGCAGAATACTAATAATTAACCATAACCCCAGAAAACTAGCGACTGCAAATAAAGCTTCACTTAACAAAGATAACTGACTACCTTGAGAACCCGCAGTTACAATAGCGGCACCAATAATTAAGGAACCGACAACCACACTAAAAGATAATCTATTAGCCGACTTATCTACACTACGACGCAAAGGTTCAATATCTTTGAGAGTTAAATTCCACTTCAATGTTTCAGAAGTAAGTCTATCTAGAAATAAGTCTAGTTGACGCGGGGATTCTAAAGATAAATTCTTAACATCAATAGCTGTTCTTAATAAAGTTTGCACCGGATCATCCCCTAATAATTGTCGGCGAAATAGATCGGTCATTAATGGTTTAATCTCATCTAAAAGATTAAGCTGGGGATAAAAACTACGACCAACTCCTTCTAAGTTTGCTAAAGTTTTGGAATACAAACCTAAATTACTTGGTAATTTAATTTTGTTGTTACGACACAGTTGTAAGATGTCATAAAATACTTCAGAAAAGTTGATTTCAGACAGGCTAATATTATAATATTTTCGCAGCATTTTGCTATAATCATTTTCCAACTTAGCTAAGTTTGACCGTTGAGCAACTTCTGCCATTTCTAGAGTTAGCTGAGTACATCTTTTAGCATCTAAATCAACTATTGCTAATAATAATTCTGTTAAATTTTCCTGACTACGAGGATCGAGGCGACCTACCATACCACAGTCGAGGAGAGCTACTCTCCCATCTTGCAAATAAAATATATTACCTGGATGAGGATCAGCATGAAAAAAGCCATTTACATAAAACTGCTGGAAGAAAACACGACACAGCAAAGTAGAAATTGCTTGTTTTTCTGCATTTATATCTCCACTATAGTTCGTACCTTTAACTTGTGCTGATAAAATAGGTTTACCATTCAGCCATTCCAGAACTAAAAGTTTTGGACTGGTTAGTTCCCAATATACTTTCGGCAACATTACCTGCTTGGGATTAAACCATTTACTGCTAGATAAATTGCGACGTAATTCGTCAGTATAAGCAGCTTCTTTTGTAAAGTTAAGTTCTGCTCTCAAAGCATCGCCAAATTCTTCAGCTAAAGGCACAATATCATAATTTTTACCAAATTCTGTCAACGAAACTAATTCAGCTAAACCTTTAAGTAAAGCAGTATCTTTATCTACAATTTTATCAATTCCAGGTCGCTGAACTTTCATCGCTACTTCTGTACCATCTCTTAAAGTAGCTTTGTAGGTTTGAGCAATAGAACCTGCTGCCACACATTCAGTATTAATGTAGCTAAATACTTCTTCTATAGGTTGAGATAGTTGTTGACGAATTAAAATTTCCACCTGCGACCAAGGAACAGGTGGGACATTTGCTTGCAAGCTAGATAAGGTGTCGATATAGTCTGCTGGTAATAGGTCTGGACGGGTACTCAGAAGCTGGCCAAGTTTTACATATACCGGGCCTAAGTCCACAAGGATATTGCGTAAAACTGCTGGTGTGGGTAAATCTGGTTCACCAGTTTTACCTCCTGTGAGGAGGGTTCTCATATAATCCCAACCATTGCGGAAGACGATTTCGACGATTTCGGCTTGTCGAGAGCTAGTTACTGCAAGGCTAGATAACACAGGGCCTCCCTAAAATGTGGTTGATCTTTAAATTTGGTTCTAGGGACAATTTAATTGTCTCTGGATAATCTATATATCAGGATAGCGTTGAGAAAAAAATTAGTGTTTTTGTCTTGATTTGTTTTTCCTTTCCTATCTAGCAAATGTAGCCGAATTGAGATTTGCTCAGGGGTTGGTTTCCAGACAGATTATTTGGCCAAGGTTCTGATGGCAATTTTAAGTATGGTCGGGAATTTTCAAGTTCTCAAATTGATGAAAAGCCAACAAAATAACGATTAACTCTTTAGTTTAGACTTTTTACTAAAAATATGGTATATCTTGCTACAGAAATAAAACTAGAAAGTAGGCAGATTTCCCCTTTACAGATGCACCAAAGTTTTTTATATTTATTTTAGAATTAGTTAAAATAGCTGTTACAATCTTTATAACTTTCAGTGAGGGACTTATTGAAACTCTTTTTGTTTCGCTCTCAGAATCGACTGACCCAATACCTCACCACATTCAGCCAAGGGAGATTACTTCTATGGGCCTCTTTCTTGGTAAGTGTTTAAGTTATCTTTATAATGGCCATACTTTTGTGAGGGAAGTGACTCGTTAGTGCAGTAAAAGTAGAAACTTACCCCAGAAATGGGATTTGTAGATTGATTTATCTGCCTCTCGCTGCCTAAAAAAGGTAGAACTATCACTGTAGTCACGCCTCGGAATTTTTATCCCCGTTGCTATTGCTCAGGGTTTTTTTTACACTACTCAAGGATTTTAAATGAATAATATAGAAAATATTGCAATTGAAAGGTTTCAAAATAGATGCCCAATTAGCTTAGACAGTTGTCAGTTAAAACGGGAGTTAGTTGGTTCCAGAGTAGTGATGGTAATTGACTGTCCATCTACTGAAAAGTGCCATGAATTGTGGCGCGATCGCTACTTATTGATGCGTAGATGTTTAGATTTATGGTTAGCTAATCAAATTGTTATTAGTTATAAAGGACATCCTTATGGTCGTACACCAATGCGTCAGCCTTTGGTATAGTATACATTTTTAATTTTACAGTACGGCTTACAGCAGATTCCAAGTATATGAAGTACAGATATTAATAATTAAATGTTACCAGTGCGAGCATCTTGCTCGCGTGGTTGTACCTCACCAAAGTGGAATCTGCTGTAAGTTTTATAGCAGTAGATAAAGAGGGAAAAAGGAAGAAGTAAAAAGATTAATTATTAGTATTCCTTCCTAGCCAATTAAATATAGCAAGATTTTTGAGAAATGGTCAGGACTTACCCATAATATCATGTCCGCATGAATACTTATACTTTGGTGGAAGGAAGGCAGAGGGCAGAAGGCAGAGGGCAGAAGGGTTTATGACAATTATGACTTAATTTTATACACAAACGATGCTACCGGACATGATATAACTGCTATATCTAGTAGGGGCGTTTTCGGCTAAGAGCCGACATGAAACGCTCCGCGACATGTAAAACGAAGTTGTGCGCTAGCTAATCGCGATTCGCCCCTACAGATATTAGCCAATCGCCCCTAAAAATGGTGTATATTTTCTTATGTTGCCTAAGTCCTGATGGTCTAATTCTATGTGCTGAATGCTTGCAAATTAATCAAATAATTGCTTTTAAGTTTGAGGTTGCTTCATTGAGTTTTCTGATGCCAATTTTTGTTTGATTAACCCCTTCAATAATTTGTAAAGCATTCCTATTTAAAGTATCTATATTACTTGTTACTTGTTGAGTAGCAGTCGCTTGTTGTTTAGAGTTTAAGGCAATTTGTTGACTATTATCAACTATTTATTCCATTGATTGTGCAACATCTACAAAAATTTGCGCCATACTTTCAGTAATTTGAGTTATTTGTTCTGCATATTTTGTTCCTTCTTCTGTCACTAATACAGTAGAGTAAATTGCTGCTTGAATATCTTTAACTAAAGTACCTATATGATCTGCTGATTTTTTACTTTCATCTGCTAGTTTTCTAATTTCTTCAGCAACTACAGAAAAACCTTTACCATCTACCCCAGAACGAATAGCTTCTATCGTCGCATTGAGAGCTAAAATATTAGTTTGATTAGCAAGAGAACTAACAACATCAGAAACATTACCAATTTGATGATTTTTTTGGCTTAAGTGGATAATTTGTTGGGAAATAGCTTCTACTTTATCTTTTAAAGTTGCCATAGCTATAGATGTTTTTTGAATACTATTAGTACCTTCTTCTACTAAAGATAATGCAGATGTTGCACCTGTTAGTGCTGAATTTGCTTGATTTGCTGATTCTTGAGATGAAACAGTTAATTCTTCCATGGTCATAGTTGTTTCTTGTACTGATACAGATTGTTGATTTACAACTCTTTCTTGTTCCTCAATTGTGGAAAGAACTTGACTAGAAAAAGATGTGACAAAAGTTGTTGTATCTAATGCCGAAACAACTATTTTTCTTAAAATTAAAATCCCAATTGTGACAACTATAATTATGGAAATAATTGTAATAATAGCTATCAATATTACTAAGATTTTAACTGATGAAAATAGTGTTTGATATGGTGTTTGATATACCAAAGTAAAAGGAAATGAATTAGTATCTTTGCTAGGAAAAATTGTATAATAACTCAATAAATAATTTTGGCGATTTTGAGTAACTTTTTTAATTAGTCCTTGATTTCCAGAAAGAATTTGCTTGGTTACTTCTGGAGAATAGTCTTGTTGCAGGGTTATGTTATTACCCAGTTCAAAACCCCAGGTTTTATCTTGCTCTGGATGTAGAATATAATATCCTTCTGCATTAACAACAAAAAACTCTTGTTTTAATTGCTCTTCTAATTTTTTGTTTACTGCAAATTTTAAAATATTTTCAATCAGAATGTTAGCAACTATAATTCCTTTTTTGATGCCTTGTTGATCGTAAATGGTAACACCATAAATAATCACAGGTTTATAAGGCTCTTCTATAATTCCATTTTTTCGAGCAAGAGATATTTTTGAGACATAAAGTTCCCCTGGCTGCAAATTTAATATTTCTTGTAATTGATTGATATTTGATTGACTTTGAAGCTGATTTTCAGTTAGTTTAATAATTTGAGTTCCTTGACGATTTACTCTTACTAATTCCTTACCATTTTTATCTAAATAAGTAAGATTATCGTAATAAGATTTTGACTCAATAAAAGAAGCAAAGATCACATTTAAACGATCAACCCAATTTTCATAACTAGAATTATCTAAGGGATCAATACCATTATTATTTCTAGCTCTAATAATTCCTTGAATAGGAGGAGTATTGCTTAAATATATAATGTCTGATTTAAGGTTTTCTAAAAACAGATTAATAGTTTCTGCACTATCTTGGCCTGTTGATTCCATTTGTTGAGAAACTAAATTTCTCAAGACATTACTTGAGGAAATAGTGCTATATAGTGTAACAGCACCTACGGGTAACAAAATTCCAGATATTAGTAATAAGATTAAGTTCTTCTGAAATTTACCCCCGAAAATATATTTCATAATTAATTACCCTTGAATTTAAAAAGTTTAATTTTTTGCTTGAGTGAATATTATTGTGACATATTTTATCCTAATACTATAGATTATTAATCAATATTTTGTTGCTGATTATTATAGCAATTCCGACACTGATGAGGTAGAAAATCCTTTTCTTTTAGGGAGTAGGTAGTAGGCAGAAAGAAAGAAAGAAAGAAAGAAAGAAAGAAAGAAAGATAGAAAGAAAGAAAGAAAGAAAGAAAGAAAGAAAGAAAGAAAGAAAGAAAGATAGATAGATAGATAGATAGATAGATAGATAGAT
>JBFRWR010000553.1:0-9888 GCA_051439685.1 Trichodesmium sp. | reverse complement strand
CATGAATTTCAATAATTTTAGAGATTATTTCATCAGATAAATTTTTCTGTTCTTGTTCTGGTAGTAATTCTCGGAAACCTGTCAAAATATATTTCATCATTTCTCTTTCTGCACTATTATCAACTTGTAAAAAATTTCTGGATGCTTCTGGCAATATCGTTACATTTATAGTTCCTGAGTTGGTATCAACTTCAATATTTATTGGTGTTATGTCTTCTGAAAAATTTTGTCGTTTATTTGGTTCAAACCATGTTTTGTTAGATGGTAAAGATAGCTGAATAATAATTACACGATATTTAGAAATAAGGGATTGAATAATTGGATTCAGTGAGGGATTAAATTGCCATAACCAATATGCAATGGCAACTAAAAATTCCCTGTATAAATTATTAACTTCCTCTTGATTTTTCTGAATAATCCAGACATATAAAGGTAATGCTTCTAGAAGACAAGCTAGTGGTTGAGGTATTTTACTTAGAAAACTTCTAGGAATATAAATTGGAAACTCTCGTGTATTAAATAATAAAGTTACTTCGGTGAAACAATTAGGTAGATATGAAGGTACTGCATGATAGTCTCGTTGACGTATAACTTCCTGACGTAATTCTCCAGCACCGTCTTGAATAAAAATATCTTTATTGACGATACTTTGATCGGATAAATAATAACTATAGTCATTTTCTCTATAATGAAATAAATTATTTAGCTCGTTGAATGAAACAAAATTTGCCTGCTGTTTAAGTCGCGAAATTGATATAGCATATTTCCAAAGTACAAGTGGTTTACCACCTTCTAATAATGTTATAGTTTCTAAGTCTCCTGCGGAGAAATGAATTAATAATAATGACTCTATTTTCTGCTGCTTAATAGACGTCAGACGTCCTACCCCTTGAAATATTAATAAAAATAAAACTTCATTAATATCTGAAAAATTATTAAAAATATACTTATATATTTCTTTGATGCGGGGTTCTAGTTTTCTGTCTATATCATTTAGATGACAATATGCAAAAGGTTGTTTAGAGTCATAACTATCTAATGGATCGCTAACTAAACTTACATAAGCTAATTTATCTGTATCAAATTGAAAAAAAGCATCTTGAAAGAATGGAATTTCAGGAATATCGGGAGTTGATATTTTAGTCGGATAATTATTGATATAACCCAGCGAATCTTTGATGTTATTCCAGACTGCGTTACTATAAAATTTTACTAACTCATTTTTCACACCATGCTCAATAGCAAGACGAATCAATTCATTCCGAGTAGCTGTTAACAATATTCCTGGAACTGCAACAATAAATTTGCCAGAAATTTTAACAATAGGCTTGGCTAACAACTCACCATTATCAATGTTGTAATTGTTAATTGAAACATTACCAAGTTCTAATATTAAATTTTCTATTGCCTCAAAAATAATACCATTTTCAGTTAGTAAATTAGTTAACTCTGACTTAGTAAAAGATACAGATTTTTTCAATTTATTCATGTATTGAGCAGTTGGGAAAACTACATCAATACTTGTATCTACTGGTTCTATTCCTCTTTCTAATCCAGCACCTCTAGCTATCTCATTACTCAAAAGTAAAATTGCGAATATAAGTTCATAAGCTTTGGTTTTAAATTGCTCATTGAAAAAATTTTCACCCTCAAAAAATATTGCTGTTACTAAATTTCTTAAAATAAATGTTTGCTCTTCAGCAATTCCTGGAAATACAATATAGGAGCCACCATAAAAATAAAAAGCCTCAGTAAATCAATTATTAAATGGGTCTTCTGATGAATAAAACAAAGCTAAAGTAGATGAATCAGAGTTGCAAATTTTTTCAAGTTCTTTAAAGTTAATACAATTTTTTGCACCAAAACCTTTATTTTTAATAGAAGCAACTGCATGAGCTAAAACTTCAAGACTAACAGAACGATTAGCATTTTCTGGCATTAGTTGTAATCCAGCAATAATTGATAATATATCGGCAGAATCATATTTGGATAAAGTTTTTACAAGTTGATTTAAAGGATGTGAGTTCATGTTAGTTAATTATTTTTTATCTTAGGAAAATATTCTATATAGCAATTCTCATACTGGTGAATTACAAAATTCCTTTGTTTTATGTCGGAGGTTGTAGCCAATAGTAATTCGTGTTTGGTGGAAATAAAAAAAAAGAAAAATACCTCTACTGTAGTAACTTGATAACCGCGATATATCAATGATACTAATTTCCGAAAAAGTCTGTTTCTTGAATTTGTAGATCAAGTCTCGTCACCAGATTAAAGATTGCGAGACTAATAAAAATTATATTTGATATATTCGAGAACTCAATAATTATTTATTGACATCAAGTGAATGAGGAATTTATAGTTCCTTTGTTTTAGGTAGTAGGTTGGAGAAAATAGTAATTCGTGTTTGGTGGAAATAGAAAAAAAGAAAAATACCTCTACTGTAGTAACTTGATAACCGCGATATATCAATGATACTAATTTCCGAAAAAGTCTGTTTCTTTAATTCGTAGATCAAGTCTCGTCACCAGATTAAAGATTGCGAGACTAATAAAAATTATATTTGATATATTCGAGAACTCAATAATTATTTATTGGCATCAAGTGAAGGATAAATTTATACTTCCTTTGTTTTAGGTAGTAGGTTGGAGGAAATAGTAATTCATGTTTGCTGGAAATAGAAAAAAAGAAAAATAACTTGACTGTAGTAACTTGATAACCCCGATATATTAATGATACTAATTTCCGGAAAAGTCTGTTTATTTAATTCATAAATAAAGTCTCATAATCTTTAATCTGATTACGAGACTGATAAAAATTATATTTGAGGATATTTGAGAACTCAATAATTATTTATTTGCATCTTCATTTTTTTGAGAAGCAACAGAATCTTTATTTTCTCGACTTTCTTCTGAATTAAATTCCTCCTCTGTAGCTTTTTTTTCATAACTCGCTGAAGACTCAATTACCAAAAAATTGTTGTCTAAAGTCTCCACTTTTAAGGGGATAAAAAAAGAGAATATTCCTTATGTCAAGACTCTTGCTTTCCGTTTGTCATTCTGCGCATTCATGTCGCGCAGCGAAGCAACCGAAACAGCTAGAGCTACTGATAACTGATAACTGATAACTGATAACTGAAATTACTTCCTATTCATTATTCTGGAGAAGCAACAGAATCTTTATTTTCTAGATTTTCTTCTGAATTAACTTCCTCCTCTGTAGCTTCTTTTTCAGAAACAGAATCTTTATTTTCTAGATTTTCTTCTGAATTAATTTCCTGCTCTACTGCTTCTTTTTCAGAACTTGCAGGAGACTTAACTCCTTCTTCTTTCTCCGTGGCAGTCGATAATTTTACATCATTAAATTGAGGTCTATTAAAAACTCCAATCTTAAAACCTTCCACATCCGAATTACTCACATAATTCCACATCCAACCAGGACTATAAAGTGGTATCATCACAGCATTATCAAGCAAATATTTCTGAACTTCTACAACTTTTTCTTGCCGCTCTTCAGATTTAGTTGCAGTTCTCATTTCTGTTAGTAATGTATCCAGTTCATCACTGTGATAACCTTCCATCCAACCAGGAGAATGCCATAAAGTATAAAGAAAATCTGGGTCGTACCAAGACCAACCCATCATATCAATAACACCATTACCTTCTGCTTGACTATTTTCTTGTTTTATTCTGGCATTAAGACTGCCTATATCCATTGTTTCTAAATTAGCTTTAATACCCACTTCTTCTAGTTGAGTTTGAAAATTTTCAAGAATTTTTTCACGGTTTCCTCCCTTCCAAGTTAGGAGAGTTACTTCTAATGGTTTATCCTCACTATAACCAAGTTCACTTAATAGAGTTTTTGCCTTTTCTTCGTCTGGTTTAATACTAAAATCCGAACAAAGTTTTTCATCATTAGGAAACATAACATCGGCGATCGCGCATTCGGAAGGTTTAGCTAAACCTGCTAATACTTCTTCTGTTGCTTTTTTAGCATCTATTCCATAAGCAACTGCTTGTCTTGCTTTTTTATCATCAAAAGGAGGTCTAGAGGTAACGAATTCTAAAAATACTATTTGCCCAGTATTTTCAGCAGTATAAAGTTTTAAATTAGAGTCTTGCTTAAGATTAAAAACTTCTGTTATTGGAGGTTCAGTTAAATGAATTTCGCCAGACTTGAGTGCTGCTAAACGAGCTTCTACTTCGGGCATAGTTTTAATTACTAACTTCTGAATATAAGGAGTACCAGAATTATTCACTGGTCGCCCATAATTTTTGTAGTTTGGATTAGCTTCAAGTACAAGTTGTTCTCCTTGAGTCCATTCCACAAATTTAAAAGGACCTGTACCTATTGCCCCATCTATGCCAAATTTTTCGTTGTAGGTTTGGATGGCTGAGGGACAAATCATACTTGAGTAGGGGTCGGCTAAGAAGCGAGGAAAGGGACTAAAAGCTTCAGTCATTTTGACCTTAACTGTGAGGTCGTCCACAACTTCTACTGTTTCTATTGGCCCCCAACTGTCTTTGGTGTTGTTTTCTGTTTCGGGGTTAATAGCTCTGTCTATAGTAAATTTAACGGCATTAGCATCAAATGTTGTGCCGTCATGGCATTTGATATTTTCGTTGATTTTGAAGGTATATTCTTGGCCGTTGTTGCTGACTGACCATTCTTTTGCTAGGTTGGGTTGAATTTTGCCTTGGTCATCGAAGGCGAGAAGTGTGTCGTAAATTTGATCGATTATTTGTCTAGATAACGGTGATGTTGATTTGTGGGGGTCGAGGGTATCGGAATCTCTATATCTAGCCCAAACTAGGGTACCTGGTTCGGGAGCGGTTACTGTTTCTGAGGTTGTGGTGGTGGTTTTGGTGCTGTTGCAGGCGATCGCTAAGGTGGCAACTATTAATGTTATTGCTATGAAACGCCAATTTTTTTGATTAGTTAATTTTTGGACAAAGTGATTTAGGGAAAACATTAGAATATTTATTGTATAGTTATGATTTAGGAAAATACACTATATATGTAGGTTCAAAACTATAGTGCAACACTACATCTAGAGTTTAGCACTCAAGAACCTTTAACTAAAAACATTGTATTAGTGAGCAAAATTTATAATTATACCACTAAGCTTCTTATCTATATTTTTAGAGACGCAACTATTAATCAAAAACCTTGTTAAACCTATCCATTTCCTGGATTTTTGAGATTTTGAATGCTTAAAAATGAACTAAAATCTGGTAAGATACAGGAAACAACGCCTTTTGGAAATAGTTCGGTAGATTTTAGCTGCCTGGCCAAGTGAGCTAGGATACCAGCACTACTATCAGTGAAAACGATTCTTCTTTAATAACAGAAGAAGAAAGGTCATAACGCGCTAGTTCTTTCAGGATTAGCTCTGCAGGCAACAGCCTTTACTGTTACAGTAATGCCATACTATTATCAAAGATAAATAGATTTGATAAGGTTAAATGTTGCACTAACATAAGGCAATAAATGTAGATGGAAATTATTACCAAAAACATTAATTGCTCTATAAAAATCATCAAACAGATAACATTCAATTCTAGGCAAAAAGCTCTATGGCCCGCGATTATTACGAAATTCTAGATGTTGCTCGTAGTGCAGATAAGGAGGAACTAAAGCGTGCCTACCGTCGCTTGGCTCGTAAGTACCACCCAGATGTGAATAAAGAGCCAGGAGCAGAAGAGCGCTTTAAAGAAATAAATCGAGCCTACGAAGTTCTCTCTGACCCGGAAATGAAAGGTCGTTACGATCGCTTTGGCGAAGCAGGAGTATCAGGAGGAGGAGCTTCAGGTTTCTCAACGGACTTTTCAGACAGTTTCGCTGATATATTTGAAAGCTTTTTCAGTGGTTTTTCTGGAGGAGTGGGCACTCAAGGACGTAGGCGTACAGGTCCAGTTAGAGGAGAAGACCTACGTTTAGACCTAAATCTGGACTTCCGCGAAGCTGTATTCGGTGGAGACCACGAACTCACAATTAAACATCTAGAAACTTGTGAAACTTGTAATGGTTCAGGGGCTAAACCAGGTACAAGACCTCAAACTTGCTCTACTTGTGGGGGAACGGGTCAAGTCCGCCGGGCGACAAGAACCCCTTTTGGTAGTTTCACTCAGGTTTCGGTATGTCCCTCATGTAATGGTACTGGACAAGTAATAGAGGAAAAATGTCCAACTTGTGGAGGTCGTGGCCATAACGAGGTAACGAAAAAGATTAAAATTACTATCCCTGGGGGGGTAGATAATGGTACTCGGTTAAGGGTTTCTAATGAGGGAGATGCAGGAAAGATGGGAGGTCCTGCGGGAGACTTATATGTTTTCCTATCTGTCAAAAATGACCCTGAATTTGAAAGAGATGGAATTAATATTCTGTCTACAATCAAAATTAGTTATTTACAAGCAATTCTGGGTTGTTGTCTAGAGGTTAATACTGTGGATGGCAAGGCAGAATTAACTATTCCAGCAGGTACTCAGCCAAATACTGTTTTAACTTTGGAAGATAAGGGAGTACCAAGATTAGGTAATCCTGTAAGTCGTGGCGACCATCTAATTACAATTGAAATAGATATTCCTACGAAAATTACTGCTGATGAACGGAAGTTATTGGAAGAATTGGCAAAAATCAAAGGTGAACGTACTGGAAAAGGTGGTTTGGAAGGATTTCTAGGAAATTTATTTCATCAAAAGTAAACTATAGCAATCCTATTTCAATTGTTATATATTGGTTGTGTTAAGAGTCAGGGTTGAGAGGCTAAAATTTCTTAGTTTTTCAGTTGAAATTGATTGTTTTTGAATTTTCACAACCTATTTAGGATTGCTATTTGTTAGAGAAAAATAGTTAATATTAAATCCGCTTGCTTTAGCTCAAAAAAATAATCTATATCATCATTATATATATAGCTGTTTCCGATGTTATGAGGTACACACCTAGCGGGCAAGATGCCCGCACTGCTATTTTTCACCATTTACCTTGTACCTCATTTGCCCAAAATCTGCTGTATATAGCAATCTTATCTTAGTGGTAGGGGCTATTTATAAATGTTTTAGCTAATATCATCTTCGGATAATTAGTGATAAAAAAACTTTCTCTTTCTCATTCCCTTCTTTCCTCCTGACTACTGACTCCTGACTCCTGTCTCCTCCATTGTTATGATGTCAGTCCTGTATCAGATAAAATACTAATAAATTTAAACAAAAATACTCAATTTATGGATTCTCAATCCCAATTTAAACAGGAAAAAGCATCAGATGCCACAATAGATTTGCGGGGTACTCCTTGCCCAATTAATTTTGTCAAAACAAAACTGCATCTAGAAAAAATGATGCCAGGAGAAATATTGGAAGTATGGCTCGATCCAGGAGAACCAATTGAGCAAGTACCTGATAGTTTAGTTATGGAAGGTTATCTAATAGAAGCAATTAATGATTTGTCTGAGTATTTTGTCCTGAAAGTCCGTTGCCCAGAATCAGTTGTATGAGTTTTACTTCAGAACGAGGTGACATATTAGAGGATGAAAATAAATGGACAGGGACGGTTATTGCTGTTCAGGCTAATTTTTATAGAGTTAAGATAGATATAAA
The DNA here is from genome assembly GCA_051439685.1 of Trichodesmium sp. Lineage (GTDB taxonomy): Bacteria > Cyanobacteriota > Cyanobacteriia > Cyanobacteriales > Microcoleaceae > Trichodesmium. The sequence goes on along the minus strand of JBFRWR010000553.1, from coordinate 2,296 downwards.
TCATAATGTGGTAAAAAAAGCAACAGAAAATTTACCACAATTTTTGCTTTGTACTCGTAGATCGCGATTGAAAAAAATAGGCCAAAAAGTAATGGTTGGCGATCGCGTAATTATAGAAGACCCAGACTGGGCCGGGGGACGAGGAGCTGTCGCTGAGGTTTTGCCAAGGACAACGGAATTGGATCGTCCTCCGATGGCTAATGCTAATCAGGTAATGTTGGTTTTTGCTTTAGCGGAGCCAGATTTGGATCCTGTGGCTTTGACAAGATTTTTGGTGAAAGCGGAGTCCACTGGTTTGGAGGTATTTCTCTGTTTAAATAAATGCGATCTTGTGACACAGGAGGAAATCGAACAATGGCGCAATCAAATTTCTGATTGGGGTTATGAGCCATTTTTTATTAGTGTGAAAACTAATGCTGGTTTGCTGCTGGTTGAGGATGGTTCGGGTAATCTCTGGGAAAAACTGAAAAATAAAATTACAGTAATTTCTGGTCCCTCTGGTGTGGGAAAATCAAGTTTAATTAACTATTTAATTCCTGATGCAAATTTGCGGGTGGGTGAAGTATCAGGGAAATTGTCGCGAGGACGACATACGACTCGTCATGTGGAATTATTTGAGTTACCGACGGGAGGTTTATTAGCGGATACTCCGGGTTTTAATCAACCACAGTTAGATTGCACACCTTTAGAATTGGGGTATTTGTTTCCAGAGATACGAGAATATTTGATGGCAGAGAGTTGTCAGTTTAGTGATTGTTTACATCGGGATGAACCTAATTGTGTTGTTCGGGGAGATTGGGATAGATATGAATATTATTTGATGTTGTTGTCTGAGGCGATCGCTCGTCAGGAGGTATTGCAACAACAACCTGATGTTGAATCTAGTATGAAGGCAAAAACAAAGTCTGGAGGTAAACAAAAGTTGGAACCTAAATTGGCGAGTAAAAGTTATCGGCGTTCTTCTAGAAGGGTACAGCATCAGCAGTTACAAGATTTTTGTGAAGAGTTTGATGAGTTTTAAGAATATTTGTAGGGGCGGGTTTATTCAGTTATCAGTTATCAGTTATCAGTTATCAGTTATCAGTGGGAATTGACTTCCCATTAACACCCTGGGGGAACCCGCCCCTACGTCCGTTAAAAAAAATGTAGGGGCGGGTTTCACCAAAAACCTTGTTATTACTGATTGATTTATCAAAACCCGCCCTGCTTTTCACCTGATATTGAGCAATGCTGATATTGATTTAACGCGAAATGGGCGCGGGTTTATTTGATTTTGTTGACTTCCCATTAACACCCTGGGGGAACGCGCCCCTACCTCATCAACGTATGAAAAATTATCTTAACTTTTGATTTTGGTGATTGACATATCAAATTTTTTTGTTATATTAATCTTATCTAACATATCAAATTTTTTTGAAATGACAAAATGAGAATATTAATCATATAAATTATGACTACAAACTTACCCGAAGTTAATACATCTGCTGTGCAAGCAGGTGGTAAATTGAGTTTTTTTGAAAAATATCTGACTGTTTGGGTAGCATTGTGTATTTTTGCAGGTATAGCTTTAGGCAAAACATTTCCTGGTGTTGCCAAAACATTAGATAGTATGAGCATTTATCAGGTATCTATCCCCATTGCTATCTGTCTATTTTTTATGATGTATCCGATCATGGTCAAAATAGACTTTACCCAAGCTAAAAATGCTGCCCGCACTCCTAAACCTGTCATTTTAACATTAGTTGTAAATTGGGCAATTAAGCCTTTCACAATGGTAGCATTTGCCCAATTTTTTCTGGGTTGGTTATTCCGCTCACTGCTAACAGGTACGGAAATATTGCGCGGTACAGAGGTAGCTTTGGCAGACTCTTACATCGCTGGCACAATATTACTCGGTATCGCACCTTGTACGGCAATGGTATTAATGTGGGGTTATCTTTCTTATAGTAACCAGGGACACACATTAGTAATGGTAGCAATTAATTCCCTGGCAATGTTATTTTTGTATGCTCCACTTGGGCGATGGTTGTTGTCAGCAAATAATTTAACTGTGCCTTGGGAAACTATTGTTTTATCAGTGCTAATTTATGTGGGTTTACCTTTGGCTGCTGGAATGTATAGTCGTTACTGGATTTTTAAATATAAAGGAAAAGCTTGGTTTGAACGTAAGTTTCTCAAATATTTAAGTCCTGTTTCTACTGCTGCGTTATTAATCACTTTAGTTTTGTTGTTTGCTTTTAAGGGTGAATTAATTGTAGAAAATCCATTCCACATATTATTAATAGCAGTACCACTT
>JBFRWR010000552.1:0-5431 GCA_051439685.1 Trichodesmium sp. | reverse complement strand
AGTGTTTGGATGATGCTAAAAGGCTGAAAATTCAGATGAGTTATAATAATCGTCCTGCTAGTAGGGGGTTTTGTACTCTTTGGGTTAAGCCTCCTCATCAGCGTGGGTTGGATAATAATTAATAATTAATAATTAATAATTATTAAACAATTCAGCAACGTTGCTTTTGATAATTGTTAAGCACTATTACCGAATAATTAATAATTAAGAGTTGATAATTAATAATGAAGAGTTTAAGCGTCAATAATTAATTCATTAATTAAACAATTCACGCCTTTAAGCCTCCCATTGTAATTAATAATTAACAATTAGTAATTTCAGAGGATATGGCTAGGTAAATACTTGATATATTGCTCCTAAGCGCCGTGATAATTATTAATTGTATCCCACATTCCGCACGACAAAATGTAGTATGCAAAGAGGATAAAACTTGAGTAGGTATTTAGACTTATAGTATAGGGTAGGAGGCGATCGTAAATCAATAGAATAATATCAATTGCCAGAACTTACCAATAGACCAATTTAAAAATTGCCAAAATCTCTCTATCACTTGACTACTCCTATCTTAATAATTGCCAAGCGCTTTCATTTTCAACTATGATTCAATTGTTGATTATTTTTGTGTTATACCTGTTTTCATCTCAAATTCTTTAACTGAGTAGATAGTATCTTTGACAACTTGGAGGAAAAAAATTCAATAATTCTAAACGCTCTGGAGTGAGATTAGATATGCTTTTAATTCCGGAATTAATCAATAAATGAATCGACTGAAAACATTGAAATATCCAACGTAATGTCGGTCTATTAGTAGGACGACCTAATTGATTTTTTACAGTAGATTTAGTTCGCTTTAAAGTTTGACGCAGTTGACGTTGACCTAAACTATAAACCAATAAGCATAAGCCCATAATTAACCCCAAAGCTTCGATTCTATGAGGTGATTTCAGGAAGACACTATCAGTTAAAAACAGGGGGTCTTTAAGAAATCTAAAGCCTCTTTCTACAGATTGTTGTCCCTTATATTTAGATAACATTTCTTCTGTTGTTAATTCCATGCTATCCAGGACATTTGTTGCTAATATAAATCGACCTGCTCGTTTTTTTTCTAATTCTATTTTTGACTCTCTTAACCCCACTTTAACTTTGACTTCATAAGGAAAATATTTATCAGATTTCGACTCTAGGAATTGAAAATTAATTTCTGTCAATTCGTGATATAAAAATTTTTTTAACAGCTTTCTGGTTGCTATTTCTGCATCTGGTACACAAGCAAACTTTTCTGATTTTAAACTACGCAGTTTTTTGTTAAGTTCAACTCGTTCTTTCTGGATTTTTTTCTCTAGGTTTTTTAAATCTGATTCTTGTCTTAGTTGACTCTCAACGATTAACCATCTCTGTTGAATGCCCCCGTAAGTCTTTGAGAGTTCTTGATAGCTATATCCTTTAATCTGACGCTTGATTCAAAGCATCACTATCTATTTCTTGAACTAGCTTGTGAGCTGCTTTTATACGAACAGGAACCCGACTTAACCATTTAATGTTTGTTAATAACTGTAGATTTTCTTGAGTATATAAAGCACTATCTGCCACCATTAAACTGTCAAAATTTAACTGATTTTTAAACTCTTTCATGGCTAGTACAAATTCTTTTTGGTCAGATTCATTTCCAGACCCAATTCTCATCCACAATGGTACATCTCCATCGTTTGTACAAATTAAATCCATCATAAATTGTTTTAAATCAGGTCGTTTATCTCTCGAATATCCATAAGTTATTTTGATAGTTTTTGGTTCTATATCTTCTGTTGATTCATCTTCATCTCTATGATAATCTCCATGAACATGAAATGATGTAGAATCTAGGTGGACTGTACTTGTTTCTAGCTCATAAATTTTCACTGCTTCTAACACCACAGACATAAAAATTTTATTTAATCCTCTGTGATACAGTTGGTCTAATACCCGACCTAATTTATCATCATTAAAATACTCTGTTTTTATACCTGTTCCGATTAAGTGTTCTATAGCTTTTCCATCAAAAAATTTACTAAATAGATATAATGGAGATGAAACTAATCCTAACCCATTTAAAACCATTCCTTTGACTACTTGACCCCCTGTTATTTTTTCTGGTAATTGCTCTCCAAGTAGTTGATTAATTTTCTCTTCTATACCAATCTCATCAATAATTCCTGCTACTAATCCTAGATGGTCTATATTGCTAACTTCTATTGACATTTTCTCCTCTTTTTTATCTTCACTTATTATCTAGAATTACACTTTGAGGTTTTTTTTTCTTAAGCCTAAATACTTACTCAAGTTTTACCATCTTTGCATACTACATTTTGTCGTGCGGAATGTGGGTTGTATTCCTGCGGAATGCTGCGCAAACGGCACATTTTCACATGAAAATTCTTAATTATTTAAGCAGGGGTAATTATTAATTATTAATTGATTAATTGCTAAAAAAATTGTTTACCCAAAAATCCAGGTATAAAGTCTATCCTTGTAATTAATAATTGAAGAACATAAAGAAGCGTGAGATAGTCTGTTATAAATTATTAATTGTTCGAGCGTGCGCAATTGTTGGTATATAAGAAATGGATTTAATTTATCTTGATTATAACTGTTTTCAAAGGGGGTTTGATGACCCGCGACAGACAAGAATCCAGATGGAAGCTTTAGCTTGTCAGGAGCTATTTATCATGGCAGAAGTGGGAACTATAAAACTGATTTGGTCATTTATGCACTTAGATGAAACTAATCTTTGTCCTTTTCCAGATAGAAAATATGCTATTTTTGGGATAGCAAGTCTTTGCCAAGTAAGACTAGGACCTACAGAAGATATTTTGGAATTAGCTAAGTCGTTTCAGGCAACGGCTAATTTGTCATCAAAAGATGCTCTCCATCTAGCTTGTGCTGTTGAGGTTAAGGCAGATTTGTTTTTAACTTGCGATGACGATTTGAGAAAAAAAGGACAAAATTTGAACCTAACAATAGAGCTTTTAAATCCAATAAATTATATTACAAAGGAGGTAAATTAATGGAAAATGTTCGGATGATGGATGATGCGGAAATTAGAATTAAAGGTATGGAGGCTTTGTATGAGTCTCTTGGGGTTGCTGGAGCTTTAAAATTTCTGAGTTTACTGCATCGAGAACCAACGAATTATATAGATGTTTCTAAGAGACTTTATCAGGAACAAGCTATTGATGAGATTTTTGCTAGGGCTGGGCAAAACTGGCAAGGGTAATGGGAGCGACAAGCGCTCCCGCGCTTGCTCCACATTTTCCTCAAGGAGCATTGCATTTAATTACCTAATAATTAATATTTTAATTTAACTTTAGATTGAGAAAAAGATTTCTTGCTATGAGGTAGTTTAACAAAAAAAAAACGTCTCATTGTTAAGTCAAACAACTATAATTTATAACAAACTGTCTCATTAGCCATACGTTTTAAAATTATTAATAATTAATTATTAATTATTAATTAATTACTGGCTCATAATCTTGCAAAACTAATTTCATTCCTGACCGTTTTACTAACAAATTCCAGAGTTGAGATTTGTTATGATCATAATCTTCAATTAACCCATAAATATAGTGCTTGTAATATTTTCGAGTGCGGGGGTTTTGTTTGAGAGCTTCGTTGTTATAGACGCGCACTGTCATTATTTGACTACGCTTTTTCTGCTCTACTACAAAACACCGAACATTGAATAAGTCACGACTAAGTTCGGTTCGTTTTTTCATCTTTTCTAATAGTCTGACTCGGAACAATTCTACGGTTAATTGGGGAGTTTCTAAACTACTTTGGGGATGTACTAAAAAATCTTGGTCTGACTCTAATAATTCTGACCTTTTTTGGAGTTTAGTTGTTAAGTCTGGGGTGAGGTGAGCTGGTAAAAGCACACCATCGTTGGCTGTGACAAGCACTCCCACAGAGAAAGAGTCTGCACTAGGCGTGTAGCGTCCGTGGATAATTCCCACCGCTCGATGTTGATTCCAATTTTTTCGTGCTGGTTTGGCTACAGCTATTTTGAAGATTTTGGATGGAATAGGGTCTGACATTATTATTTTTTACCCAATCAATACTTCGTCTGTCCTAGTTTCATCTAAGGATTCATCTAATAATTTTTCTACCTTTTCTCCCAATCCTATTTCTTTAACTTTCTCCCTAATTTCTTGTCTAAGCTGAGGCACAAAAATATATCCTTTATAAGGTACAAAATCTAAATTATTATGCAGTCTTTCCTCTTCTATTATACTAACGCCCCTACGAATATTTTTTTTATATAATATAGAATTCACAAAGATGTCTTCCTCTTTTTTATCATACACAAATCCTAATTGGAATTGATATTCCCATGTATTTTTCTCAGTGGGAATCTTTATGGGTTCTATTAATATAAAACTGACTTTGGCAAACAATTGATTTGAGAAATAATCATAACTTGGAAAAATTGCTTTTATATGAGGAAATGACAATCTTACCGATTCACTTCTTAACTCATAACAAACTTTTAAAAAAATTAATTGCTCAATTGTATAGCTAGATGGTGGTCTAGCTGGTGTTATTAATTGATATTTTTTTTCCAGGTCAATAATACTGCTGGGATGCAAGTCTAATATATTTGCTATCTGACTTCTACTGAACCACTTTGTAATCATTTATACATATTGTCTATATTAATTTATGTAACAAACTGTGGCTTATAATTATTTTATCCACTATATTACTAATTATTGTATTTGTATTTCCAAATTTTCATAAGTCTATAGGTGTGTAGCGTAGACTTCTGAAACTTTGAGTAGAAAAAAAAAGCGGCTCGTAGAAGCTCTAGTTCCACAAAGCCCAAATATATCATAAAAAAAAACTAATACAAATATAACTTGGATCTGTTCAAGAGTAAAGTTATTGGGCTAAATAGAAATTAGAACTTTCTAGAACTTCTACGAGACCGCCTCTATGAAATTTCTTTTGAGAAAATACTGAAGGGGGTGTAGAAAAATGGACAAATTCAAAAATTTACTCTCAATGGTCTGGGGACAGACCAATCGCCCCACAAACAATGGCCTAATAACCTGCTACGAAAATAGTATCAACTACTTATCAGCAGAACAAATTTACTCCCTATACCCCCACAACTTCAAATCTGACCATAGTGGGAAGTTACGGGGTGAACCACCATTTCGAGAAAGTCAAAGCGGAACAAGCTTTACAGTTTTTCCAGACAAAAGATTCTTTGACGCAGGAGATGGGTTTGCAGGTACTCCAGCAGATTACATCCTCAGCATCAAAGTTGGGCGATGGACAAAAGCATTAGGTAAAGACTTTGTTGATTCTGTCAAAGTCTTAGCAGAGATGGCCAATGAGCCTTTTCCTGAATTTCAACCAAAAGATATCAAAAAAGCCCAAGAATGGGAACGCC
>JBFRWR010000551.1:0-15344 GCA_051439685.1 Trichodesmium sp. | reverse complement strand
CCAACAAAGTCGATTGAATGTATCAGGAAATATAAAAAGGAGATAGGGAACACTTAATTGGGAATAGGTATGGAGGGAGGAAGAAATACAAGGGCAAATATTGTCACTATTAAATCTAGAAATATATGTACTGAATACTTCTCTATCTACCTGATTTCAATCCCTTGAAGCATTACCGCTTTTATATTTTAGTCACTTCGCGTGCTCTCTTAATAATTATTTTACAAAAAGTCTCTTAGAGATATCAGAATCCTATTTTATTCGTGTAAAAAATATTGCTACTTTTTGGAAACAGATTTGGAGGCAATGGCTAATGGGTAAGAGTTTCGGAGTTTATTTCTAGTTCCTGAATTGTTACAACCTATATTATACATATCCATAAAAGAAGGAACAGGGAAAACTTAACTGGAAGTAGAAATAATTGATAATTTGCAGATAATAATTGATTTTGTTTTTGGTTTTTGGAGATGTCTATTGATAATTAATAATTAGAGATATCAGAATCCTATTTTATTCGTGTAAAAAATTTTGCAACCTATTTAGGATTGCTATAGTTTTCATTATCCATTATCCATTATTTATAAAGCGACTAGGAGATAACTGCTTGATAATTTCGTCATTTTCTCCTGCTACATAATTAGCAAATCTTTTAGCCAGAGGGGGTACAAGGGCAAATGGGCCACTAAAACCAGAAAAGATATTTATTCCTTCTTGATGAGGGATAGCTCCAATGAGAGGTAAGTCGTCAGGACTGTATGCTACTAAGCAGTGATGCCAAGTTGCAGGTACATTTTCTAGTGCAGGTAATACTTTTCCTATTTTGACTCGCATCGCAGTTTCACTTTGAATAGGGTCAACTTGAGCGTAGGGGTCAGTGAGTACGCGAGAAATTTGTCCTATTCTGATGCTACGGTTTTTAAATTGAACTGCTCCACCGTCTAAGCTAAAAGGTACAAATTCGTGACCAGGTTCATCCCACATTTTTTCAAGCTCAATTGTACTTGTAGCAGCTTCACATTGAAAACGTTGTTGTAATGCTGGCATTACAACTGTATGTAGTGATAGTTCAACTGGAGGAGTTTCTAGCATTTCTGCATGGGTGAAGTAAACACGAGTAGGTATACCAGATGATTTGAGGAGGTGACGGGAAATTCCCCCTGCACAAATAACAATATTACCAGCGTGATAAGTTTTGTTTGTGGTGTACACTTCACCCTTGACTAGCCCAGTTACTTCTGCAATTTCGATTTTACCTCCTATTCTGGTAAATGCTTGACGGTAGGCTAAAGTTGTAGCTTCTGGAGAAACATGACCCTGAGTGACACTAAAAGCTCCTGCAATTACGTTTTTATTCAGTAAGGGTTCCATCTCACAGGCTTCTTCAACAGTTATGAGGCGAGGTATAATTTTAAAGTGAGAGAAACTAGCTACTATTTTTTCTAGGTTATCTTCGGCAGAAATAGTGAGTAATAAATTTAATTCTCTGAACTGGGTATCTGCTTCTAACTCTTCAGATAAGTAATGATGATGTGCTTTTCCTTCCTGAAAAAGTTGATTTGTCAAATCTGTTGTACCAGACCAATAAGGTAAACCAGCATAACTATAACGAGTGGCACCTTGTAAAGTAGGGTATTTTTCTAATAGGAGTACAGCAAAACCTTTTTTTGCTAGTTCATAACTTAGAGCCGCTCCGGTTATACCACCTCCTACTACAATCCAATCGTAACTTTTCATAGTTTTTTTAATATAACACTTTCCTGATATAATTGTACTAATTTAATTAATCACAAAATATTTATTTGGGAAAATAATGATGCAGTTCCTTAATCAGTTATTCAAGGTAAATACTAAACTGAAGATAGCAATTTATGGACAGATAATTGTTTTATTATCAAGTATTACTTTACCCAATCTCAGTCTAGCACAATTCCCTCGTTTTGATGCTCCTATACCTAATTCTTCTTCTCCAGAAAACAGTTCTTCTTCCCCCTTACCATCAAATAATATTAAAGATCAACCAGGTTTATTATCTGAACCGTCATTTGTTAATAATTCCACAGCTCCTTTACCTGAAGAAAGACAAGCTGCTCTTGGGGTAATTAAACCTGTTAATGGGGTTGTTAATGTTAAGCTGACAAATAATACTGCTACGACTATTTCTTATGAGGTAATTGGAGATACTACACAACGCCAATTATCAGGGAAATCAGAAGTAATTTTAAGGGGATTAAAAGTGCCTATTAATATTACTTTTTATCGAGATAAGGGTGGTTTTTTATTGATAAAACCTGAGTTTATTTCTAATAATGGTCTGTTAGAGTTGACTATGAGTGAGACTAATGATTTCGCTTTGGATAAATCAAGTTTATTGATTGAGGAAACAGGAAGTATATTTTTAAATTAGATATTAGTTTTTACTTGATTATGTTTATAGGATAGATAAATGTTGTAAAGATTGAAAGCAATTTAAAAGTATAAGTAATATCTATTTAGCTAAGTTTTGCAGTTTTTTAATTGAAAAAATGAGTAATTTTACTGACATTATTTTTAGGTTTTGATATTAATAGAATATATTAGAACTATTGCAAAAGTTTTAATTAAATTAATTTAAGATATGAAATCAACAATTTTATCTCCCTACTTCCTATTCCCTATTCCCTATTCCCTGACTTCTGCAAGAAGTCTATTGACTGATTAATCCAAAATATAGCAATATGATTTACAGGATATTTTTGAATCTACCACAGGCATCTTGCCTGTTAGCTATGTACCTCACAGGCAACAGGAACTGCTGTAAGTTGTGAGATATTAGAGACTTTCAGGGAATAGAAGGAAGAGGAGATGGGGAATATATCAGAAGAAAAAAATGTGTCTTATGCAGATAATAACTGCTAGATTTTTTTCTGTTAACAAATACCTAAATTATTAATCTGATTCCTAATTGCTACAATTAATATTTGAGGAAGAAATTGATTATATTTTTGATATAGAAAGGACTAAAATAATTTTTGTTTTATGTCTATTTTAATCAAGAATATTATAACTAATAAGTAAGCATTCAGCCGTCAGCTATGAGTTATTAAAGTATCCTGTTTGTCAGAAGTAATTAATCTCCAAAAAGTGAAATATAAAGAAAAAAAATCATTAGCTAATTTTAATCAGTTCTGTAAGTTTGCTCGGCTATTAGCTGACCGCTGAATGCTAATAGCTGTTTACGCAGCATTCCGCAGGAAATGCTTACACTAATAATTATCAATTTATGGTTTTAAGTAATGAGTAATGACTGTAATTTTTTATCTGGGAATTTAGTCAATATGCCTAGTAATGATAGAGAAAATCAAATTCAGGTAAATTTTAAATTATCCTGTGATAAATGGCAAAGGTTTCAACTAAAGTGTGAAGAGAGAGATGCTTCTACTTCAGAAGTTCTCAATTTGTTGGTTGACCTTTATTTAGAAGAAAAAATCGATAGTCATCACAGTATTTTATCAGTTGATGCAGAGTCTGAAATTAACGCGAAAATAGGTAAATATATCGGAAATAAATTAGACAGGTATATAGACAAATATATAGAAAAAAAATTAATTCAAGCAATTGATAAAATAGACGAAGTTGAAGATTCAGTAACTATTAAAAATAATCAGGAATTAAATAACAGTAAAATAGTCAAAAATCAACATAAAGATCAAGATGAAGGGTCTTTGATGACAGAAGTTATTGAAATCAAAGAATCTGAAAAAACTCAGTTTAATCAAGAGTATCAAGAAAAAGAATTAAAAACTGCAAGAGAACTTGCAGAGTTTTTCGGTTGCTCTCCTGCGTATATCACGACTCTCAACAGATTAGGTGATTTAGAAAAAAGAGGGTGGAAAGATTCTGGGAAAAAACAAGGTAAAGCTATTCTTTATCAACAGATCAATATAAGAGATTGAATGTATCAGGAAAGCTAAAAATGTGATAGGGAATAGGGAGTAGAGAGGAAGAAATCAACACAAATATTTCTCACTTCCAAATCTAGGAATATATGTACCTAATATAGCAATTCCCATGCTGCTGAGGTACAAAATTCTTGGGTTGTAGGCAATAGGGAACAGGGAACAGGGAACAGGTAGGAAGAAATAATCGACAACTATTTTTCTTAAAAATAAAGCAATGTATCCATCTACCAGATTTCAATCCCTTGAATTAGTAAGACTTGCTATATTTTGGTAACTACTCACTCTTTTAATACTTATTTTACAAACAGTTTCTGAAAAACCTTATATCTATCTACCTACTGGATTTCAATTCTTTCAAATATTACCAATTTGCGATTTTAGTAACTATTCATTCTCTTAATACTTATTTGACAAACAGTCTCTAAAGTAGAAATTTACTAATCCTAAATGAAGGGATTTGGAAACTAAATCCCTGACTATAAAATAGTACAACCTATCGGCATATTGTTATATTTTTTCAAAAAATCTCTACTTCAAAATATTCTATTTTATGAAATACCTTGGGAAATAAAACCTGCCCAGTAATAAGGATGAATAAATGGAAAACTTTGTTGACAAAACCATGATAAACGTTCTTTTGCTTGTTGAATTTTTTCTGGGTTATTTTGTTTCATGTATTGTTGTAGATATTCTTCTAGTTGCTTTTGATAACTACTAAGTTGAGTTCCTGTTAAATACCGAAGTTGATTTTGGGCTTTTTGTAATGATTCAGAACGGTTATATTTTTGCCGATGTTGATAGTAGAAGAGACTAAATAATCCTTGAGTTAAATCTTCTACTGACCATAATGAACTAATTACATGGCGGGCACCAGCACTAATAAAAGCAGTAGCAAATGTCAGGATATCGTCGGAAATTTCAGTTTGATTTATGTTAATTTCGCAATTAGAAAGAAATAGATCAAATAATTCAGGTAACTGCCAAGTAAAAACTTGACTCAGAGGTATATCTCCATCAAATAATTTGAGTTTTGATGCTAATGGATTGACAAGATTTGCACTAGAAAGATGACTCGAATGTAATACTTGTATTTGTTGAATAAATTTTTGGTAATTATTAGTTGTTGCTTGGCGATATTGCAGACGTTTTTGGGGAGAAATTAAGTGCATATTTGCTATATTTTCGCATTCATATCTTGTATAAAATTTATTATCTACAGCAGTTTCCACAATTCCCATTTTAGGAGGATTAGAATCTAGGGTTCGCTCTAAACAATAACTGAGAATTTGACAACTAGGTACAACTCTTAAACGGCAGTAATCACACAAATATTTGGTTTCTTTTTCGGTGATAAGTGGTAAGGGAGCAAAAGGTATTTGATGTAGATATAAATGAGGAACAATAATTAATTCTTGAATCTGATTAAGTTGTTGAATGAGTTGATTTATTCCTAATTTATTGGCTAATTCTGAGAGGAAATTTTCCATTTTATTATGCCACTCATTGCGATTTTTGCCATATAGTTTTAACCAATTATCATGTATCCAATTCTGGAGTTTTTCAATGCCTTGCTCTTGACAAATATGAACAGTAACTTGTTGCTGAGTCAGAATAAATATATAAGTATTATTTGTGGTTGAATAAAAATTAAGGATAGCAGTTTTATCATCCTTAATTAACTGTTGAATTTCTGAAAAACTTAGAGATGTAACTTGTAATTGTTCTGCCAGTACACGATTATTAATCAAAATTTTTCCCCAAAGTTTTTGTTGTTTTTCTCTCAACATGGAAATTTTTTCTAGACTCTCAGATTCAAGTTCTTTTATAGAAAAATGACTTCCTACTGTCAGAGGTTTATTAATTCTACTCACATCAAAATTTAGGTGATTAATTTGTTTTTTTAGATCATAATATTCTTCTACTTCCGGTGGATTTTCCTCATCTTGATAAATGTCATTAATCATAATTAACTCTACTAAACGACGAGAGCGGTAAGCCTCTACATATTCTAATGCTTGTTCATATTTCCCAATATTGACATAACATTCTATGATGTTCCCATAAATATAAATTGATTCGGCTAGAACATCTCGGTAAAATGACTCAGTTTTTGCCACACTTTGAGTGTTTTCTAACAAATGAATTGCTATTTGATAACTTTCAATGGCAAGTTTCCAATTTTCTTGCTTAAATTCTAAATCTCCTAATTTCCGAGAAATTTGCAAACATTCTAGTGGGAAATTTTCTATAGTAAAAATGTTTAATGCTGCTTGATATGCACTAATAGCTAAGTCAATGTTTTCTGTGGCTGTAAAACTATAAGCATCTCCCAGATTTTTCTGAATAATTCCCCACCATAAACTAAATTTTTCTAGATTAATAACTTTTAGTGCTTCTTGATAAAATTCAATCGCTAGTTGAATATTTTCAGCTTTGTTTCCTATTTCTCGATTCAAGTAGGCAGTACCAATATTGATGGAAATTATTGCCCAATCTAAGATATTATTTACAGTAATAATTTCTAATGCTTTGTGATAAGCTGCTATTGCTAATTCAATATTTTCATTGAATTTTCCCGTGACTCTATTTAAGTAAGCATTGCCTAGATTTTTGTGAATAGTTGCCCAATGATCAGGTTTATTTTCTTGGTTAATAACTTGTAGTGCTTGCTGATAAGCTGCTATTGCTAATTCAATATTTTCCTCTAGGTTTTCTGTCATTCTATTTAGATAAGCATTGCCTAGATTACTTTGAGTTATTGCCCAATCTAAATAATTTTCTTCCTGAGAAATTACTTGTAATGTTTGCTGATAAAATTCTATTGCTAATTCAATATTAGCGTTAATTTCTCCTCTGGTTTTTGTTAAGTAAGCATTTCCTAAATTATTTTGAATAGTTGCCCATTGTTGAGGTGATTTTTCTCTAGTAATAATTTCTAATGCTTGTTGATAGGCGGCGATCGCTTTTTCAATATTATTATTTTTATCTCCTTTTATTCTCTGGCTATAAGCATTGCCTAAATTATTTTGATTGATTGCCCAATTTTGCGGGCTGTCTTCTTTATCTATTACTTTTAATGTTTGTTGATAAATTTCTATTGCCTGTTCAATATTTTCAGATTTGTCTCCATAAATTCTGTTTAGATATGCTCTGCCAAGATTGTTATTAATGCTTCCCCAGTTATGGGATTTCCCTGCATTTTTGTAAATAGTTAATGCTGTTTTATACCCAGTAATTGCTATTTCTAAATTATTTGCTTTGTCTCCTAGCTGAAATTCTTGAATTTGGTTGCTGAAGTTAACTATATCTCGTGCAATACTTTCTGCTTTTTCTGGTTTTATTTCTTTTAAAGTTGAGGTAGCCCAAGTTTCTAAATTTTCTACTAAACCTTGGTCTAGTTTGTTTATGTTTTCTGCCAAAATAGGGTGGATGATTTGAGGATTTTTTTTGCTTTGCTGGGTTGTTTGTAATACTTTGATTAAAAATTTTAAATATTCTAAGGGGGTTGTTGCTGAGGTGTTTTCTGTAATTGATATTTCTAATTTTTCTGAGAGTTGTATTGCTAGGGTGAGTAGAATTTCTTGAACCTCTTGGTTTCCTTTTTCTCCTGATGTTTGTGCCATCATTATGATTGTTTGGAGTAATTTTTTGTCTAGTAATTCTTGGTTGCTTGCTAGAATTTGTTCTATTTTTTCTGGTGGGGTACTTAAGAGTTTTTGAATGAGATTTATATAAGTATGAACAGGGTTTTGATTCATTTTTTTGTTTGCTTTTTGTATACCTGGTTTAATACTTAGGTAGTACAGTTAAATAGCTCCAAAATCCGTAGAATTTATTTGAGATTATGTCTGTGGTTAAAGTTTTATAGTATCTATGATCTCTTTAATAATTCACCTACTATTGCAGATGAAAATAGTTATTTACATTCTCTGAAGCACCCAGAACATTGGAGGAGGTTGAGTCGTTCTTTCTCCCTACTCAGGAAAATCTCACCTATTATTGCGGATGGAAAAATAGTTATTTACATTCTCTGAAGCACCCGAACATCAGAGGAGCTTTTGTCTGATTTCTCCCTACTCAGGAAAATCTTACCTATTATTGCGGATGGAAAAATAGTTATTTACATTCTCTGAAGCACCCGGATATTGGAGGAGGTTGAGTCGTTCTTTCTCCCTACTCAGGAAAATCTCACCTATTATTGCGCAGATGAAAATAGTTATTCACATTCTCTGAAGCACCCGAATATTGGAGGAGCTTTTGTCTAATTTCTCTCTACTCAGAAAAATCTCACCTATTATTGCGGATGGAAAAATAGTTATTTACATTCTCTGAAGCACCCGAACATTAGAGGAGGTGGAGTCGTTCTTTCTCAAAGGAAACAAACTGTAAATTATTATTCGGTAGTTTTTCTTGTTTCTAACTCATCAAAAAATTTAAGCTCGACGAATATTAAAACAACACCATTCTTCTCTTTTCCACAAAGTAGCAACAACCCAACCATGTTGTTCTAAAGTATCAGCAATTGACTTAGCTTGTTCTAATAAAACTCCACTAATAATACCCCAAGTTGTAGGTTTACAAATTTTGTCTAAGTGTGGAATTATATCAATAATAACTTCAGCTAAAATATTACACATTATTCCATCTACTGGACCAGAAAACATTTTAATTAAATGTTCAATATCTCCCTGTTCAACGATTAATTTTTGCCCTTTTATTTGATTTAATTTTCGATTATTAATACTAGACCTAACTGCTAAAGGATCAATATCTACAGCATAAATCCGATCTACTCCTAATAATGCTGCTCCTATGGACAAAATACCACTTCCACAACCAATATCAGCAATTATAGCTTCAGGATTAGGTTCTAATCCTAGACGCATTTCTAAGGATTCTAAACATAACTCTGTAGTAGGATGAGCGCCAGTGCCAAAAGCTGCTCCTGGGTCTAGGAGGATAATAATTTTATCTGATTTTTCTGGTAAAGGTAGCCAAGCAGGATGAATGAGAAAGCGATCGCCTATTTGTTGAGGTTGCCAATATTGTTTCCAACTACTTGCCCAGTCTTCTTCTTCGATTAAATCCCAAGTTATTGTGGGAGTAGGTAAATTCATACATAGAGCATCTTGGCGCAGGTTTAGTCCTAGAGCGGATAAGTCTAACATTTGAGCTTGTTCTTCTGGTAAATAAGCTAATAGTAAACAATCGTTGTCTTTAACCTGAGTTGCGGTTCCTCGGCAACCAAAACTATTCAAACGCCAGAAAATTAATTCTTCTAGATTTTGGTCACATAAGACTCTAATTTCCCACCAATTATATGTCATAAAAATCCTAGCTTGCTCTCAGATATATTTAATATTTTTTAATTGTAATAATATCAGTTTCCAAGATACTGCGATATTATTTTTTTTATTTCCAAAAGTTTTTGATTGGCAAATAGGGGAAAATTCATAATATTACATAGTTAGAGTTTTTCATAATTTAATAATCCAATTTTTTAATACTGTAAATATATTTTTTAAATTTGGTATAATGTATTTATTTTTAAATAGATATATCCAGAAGATAGGAAACAGAACACAGGTAGAAATAATTGATAATTTCTGGATTTGAATTAATTTTATTTTTGATTTTTAGAGAAGTATAATAAATAAAAATATTGATAGGAGTGGTAAAGATAATTGTGGTGAAATAATTATTTATTTGTAAAACCCACAGCTACTTAACCTACTCCCATTCAAATAAGTTTGTGACTTAGGTAATTGTTTCCTAATTAACAGCTACTCATGTTAAAAATTACCAGTTAATTATTTAGCTAAGGTTTTTTAGAGAGCAACTGTATAAGCATCCTTAATTCCTGGTTCTTTGAGAATTTCGGTTAATATTGCTTCTGGTAATGGGTCATCAATACTTAATACCATAACTGCATCACCCCGAACAATTTTACGACCTACTTGCATACTGGCAATATTGACATTAAAACTGCCTAGAAGTGAACCTATTTTACCAATAATTCCGGGGAGGTCTCGGTGAAGAGTCAATAACATATATGGACTTGGGGGCACATTTATGGGGAAACCATCTATATTAGTAATCCGAATCTCATCCCCTCCGAGTAAAGCACCTCGAACAATATGGTCGCCTAGAGAACCTTTTGCTTCTAACTGTAATGAACCAGTATAGTCCCGGACTGAAGCATCTCTAGTTTCCACTACCCGAATACCTCGTTCCTTAGCTTCAATGGAGGCATTTACATAGTTGACACGCTCCCGCAAGGCTTGAGATAATAAACCTTTCAAGGCTGCTACTACTACAGGTTTACTATCCCCACTGGCCAAATCTCCTTCGAGACGAACGTTGAGAAAATCAATGCGTCCACCTGCTAATTGACTAACTAAATTACCTAGAGTTTCGGCCAATAATAAATAAGGCTTGAGTTTTTCTAATGTATCTGGGTACATACCAGGGATATTTACTGCTGATCTGGCAGGCAACCCTAATAATACGTCTCTAATTTGTTCTGCAACATCTATGGCCACATTTACTTGGGCTTCAGCGGTAGAAGCTCCTAAGTGAGGAGTCATCACAATTTTTTGCCCCAATTCTCGGAGTGGGGACTCAGCTTCTAAAGGTTCATTTTCATAAACATCTAAAGCTGCTCCAGCAATTTTTCCCTCTTTTATAGCTTCAGCTAATGCAACTTCATCAATTATTCCACCTCTAGCACAATTAATAATCCGAGCTGTAGGCTTCATTTTGGCAAAAGTTTCAGCGTTAATTGAATGATAAGTTTCGTCAGTTTTGGGTATGTGGAGAGTAATATAGTCTGATTCTTGGATTAATAAATCCATATCTACTAAATTACACCCTAATTGCTCTGCTCTTTCTGCTGAAATAAATGGATCGTAGGCTAAAATTTTCATACCCATAGCTTTTGCTACTTTAGCTACATGGGAACCAATTTTACCTAAACCAACTACACCGAGAGTTTTTTTGTAGACTTCTACGCCGATAAACTTTTTGCGGTCCCATTTACCACTAACAACTGATTGGTTGGCTTCTGCTACATGACGGGACATAGATAACATCATTGCCAGAGCGTGTTCTGCGGCAGCAATAGTATTTCCTTCTGGTGAGTTAACTACTACAATACCTTTACGAGTTGCTGCTGGTACATCTACATTATCTACCCCTACTCCAGCACGACCTATAATTTTTAGTTGAGTGGCAGCTTCTATGATTTCTTTGGTAACTTTAGTTCCAGAACGAATCATTAAAGCGTCATATTCTGGGATGATTTTTACCAGTTCTTCTGCGGGTAGACCTGTTTTTACATCTACCTGAGCTACTTGGGAGATAATATCAATTCCACTTTGATCGATTGAATCAGATACAAGAACTTTTGGCATAGGAAATTAGTTGAATAATTTAGTTATTTGATTGTTTTATAGCGCTACGCGCTAGGGAATAGGGAATAGGGAACAGGGAACAGTAGACTGTTAAAGGGTTCCAGGATTGATAACTGTCCCAACCTTAATGCGTAGTGCTATACCTACTGAATTTTTGATTCAGTTTAATTTTTTTGTGTTTGGAATAAGAGCTTTACCCTATCAGAGTACCAGTATGGGCCTATAATTTAATTGATTGTCAGAAAGATTTTAGATTGCTTTTATTAATTTTTATGAATTATCTAGTTGCTGTATTATCAGACCGCATTCAAGCTGAAGCTGCTTATTCTGCTTTGGAAAAGGAGGGTTTGCCCATGAAACAAGTGGCAATATTGGGCCGGGGTTATAAGTCTGCTGATGAATATGGCTTAATCGATCCGAATGAGCAGGCCCTTAAACAAGCGAAGCGAATGGTGATTTGGTTAGTACCTTTTGGTTTCGCTGCTGGTACTACTTTTAGTTTGATTACTGGTCTAAATACTTTTGCCTGGGCTGGTGAATTTGGTAATCATTTTATTGGGGGTATATTGGGTGCTATTTCGGGGGCAATGGGTGGGACGTTTGTTGGTGGTGGAGTGGGTTTGATTTTTGGCGGTGGTGATGCGGTTCCTTATCGTAACCGTTTGAATGCTGGTAAGTATTTGATTGTTGTTAGTGGTTCGGAAGCTTTGACTCGTTTGGCAACTCGGACTTTATATCAGTTTAAACCGGAGAATATTCAGGGATATACTTTAAATAATTAATAATTAATAATTAATAATTAACTGGAGAGTACAAAATTCTTCTAAAAAAAATTGGCTTTCGAGACTGAAAGTATCACTGGAAAAGGCTTAAAGCATCTACAGTTCTGAATAGAGAGTTTCTAAGCAAGAGGTTCCTAAAAGCCTTAGCTAGCAATAGTTATTCCCAGAACTTTGCACTTCTAGTAATTAATAATTAATAACTGGAGAGTACAAAGGTTCTCCTGAACGCTATTTGAAATCGGGTTATATCAAATCTGGCTGCGGGCAAGATGCCCGCACTACAAGGATTTGAATACTTACTCGTTGTCTCTCATTAGTTCAAAATATCTTGTTTTTATTCATTAATTCCCATTTCTGCTAACTACTCCCTACTCCCTACTCCCTACTCCCTAATTAATAATAATTATGTTACCAAAAGAAGAACTGCTTAAAGGAATCGAAAATCGCGAAACTATTACTCGGATAATAGACTTAGCTGAACAAGCTATTAAAACTTGGGAAATTACCCAGAGTGATTTTTTATCACCGCCAGAAATATTTGAAGCAGAAAGAATTTTTCAAAAGTTAACTGAAGTAGAAATAATTTCATGGGGTGGTTATCCTCAAGCAGAACGAAAAAGATTAGCGATCGCTCGTTCTGATTTACCTATTGATGCTTCGAGTGTGGAATTAAAAGCTATTAATATTGAGGGAAATTTTTTGTTTGATACTGCTACTCACCGAGACTTTCTTGGTTCGATGTTAGGAACAGGAATTGTCAGAGAAAAAACAGGGGATATTATTGTGATTGGAGAACGTGGTGCCCAGGCAATTGTTGTTCCTGAATTGGTGGAATATTTAACAATAAATTTCCAACAAGTTCGGTCTGTTCCTGTTAAAGTTAAACCTCTAGAATTGAGTGAATTAAGAATAAGAGAACCGAAAAAGAAAGAGTTAACAACTGTGGAAGCTTCCATGAGATTAGATGCTGTTGCTTCGGCAGGTTTTGGAATGTCTCGGAGTAAAATGGTTGGTTTAATTGATGGGGGAGATGTAAGAGTTAATTGGAAAGAAATTAGTCAGGCAAGTTATCAAGTTAAATCGGGAGATTTAATTGCTATTCGAGGAAAAGGAAGGTTAGAAATAGGGGATGTTGCTATTACGAAAAAAGAACGTTATCGGGTGAATTTGACAAGGTATGTTTAGAGGGAAGAAGGAGTCAGGAGACAGGAGACAGGAGACAGGAGACAGAGTGGAAGAAGGAGTCAGGAAACAGGAGTCACGAGACAGAATGACAGAATGACAGAAGGAAGAAGGAGTTAGCAATTATATCATGTCCGGGTAATTAGTGATAAAAAAACTTGCTGCTCCTTAGAGCTGAAAACTTCCTCCTTTTCCCTCCTAACTCCTGACTTCTCCCTCGTTATTTATAACGATTCAACCGGACATAATATTTAGGATTCAGGAGAGATAATGAAAGGAGTAAGAAGGAGTCATAATGAAGAGAGAATCTGCTAAGAATTTTCAAGATTTAATTGTTTGGCAAAAAGCACACCAAATGGTATTAGAAGTGTATCGTTTAAGTAGTAACTTTCCTAAAACGGAAACCTATGGATTAACTTCTCAATTGAGACGAGCGACTGTATCAGTTCCAGCGAATATAGCAGAAGGTTTTCGGAAAAAAGGTTTAGGAGATAAAATCTGATTTTTGAATATTGCACAAGGTTCCCTAGAGGAGTCGCGATATTACTTAATTTTGGCAAATGACCTTGAATATGGGGATACTTCATAACTTCTACTACCCGATCGAAGAAGTAAGTAAATTACTAGATTCATACATTGCTGCAATTGAACAACGTAGATAATCTCCTAAACTCCTGACTCCTTCTTAAATTCTGTCTCCTGTCTCCTGTCTCCTTCTTCCATTCTGTCTCCTGACTCCTGACTCCTAAAAATCATGCCAAAATATACAGATAAACCTAACAAAGTTATTACTGTCAGAGACCAAGCAACAACAGAAGATGAACTTGGTTTTGCTCCTTATGTAATAGCTATGGCTGAATTTTTAACTAATGAAAATACAAAACCTCCACTAACTATTTCTATCGAAGGTGAATGGGGTAGTGGTAAGTCTTCTTTTATGAAACAATTGGAAAAGGAGATTCTTAATAAGTCTGAAGAATTAGATAAAAAAGATTTAGCAGAGGTTTGGCAGAAAATTAAAAAAGACCAGATTATTTTCAGCAATCTATCAGATATTGGTAAGTTTTTCAGATTAGGATTAAAGCAAAAAACGCAAACAGTTTGGTTTAATGCTTGGCGACATGATAAGTCTGAGTCACTTTGGGCGACTTTTGCTCTTTCTTTTTTGGAAGAGTTATCTAAAAATCGCAATTTTTCTGATTCTTTACATAATTTATACAGTCGGTTTCAGCTATTTATTTATCGTTTAAATTTTAAGGATAAACCGATTAAAGCTTTTCAGACTTTAGTGATGGTTTCGTTGATTGCTAGTATTACTGTAGCTATTCCAATTGTCTATTGGAAATTTGGCGCTGAGGGAGTTTCTCTGTTGTCTGAAAATTTGGCTGATATTGTCAAACCAGACTCAAAGGAGGAAGAGCAAAGTCAAAAAGAAGATGGTGAAATAACTAACAATGAGACGAAGGAAAATAATAATCAAGATTCAGAATCAAGCAATAATAAAGATGCAAATAATCTTCCTTTAGATATTTTTTTACAACTGGTCGGAATTAGTAGTTCTGCTGCTGGAATAGGAAAACTTTTAGGAATAATAAGAGACTTAATTGGCGACCCGAAAATGGATTTAACTCAATACCTTGAGTCTCCTGATTATGAAAAGAAGGTTGATTTTATTGAAAAGTTTCACGAAGATTTCTCGAAAATTGTTAGTGCTTATGTAGGTAAAGATGAGAAAATTTATGTTTTTATTGATGACCTTGACCGTTGTGAATTAGGTAAAGCTGCCGATCTATTGCAAGGTCTAAATATGATGATTTCTGATGACCCAAATTTGATTTTTATTTTGGGAATGGATCGGGAAAAGGTGGCAGCTTCGATAACTTTTAAACAGAAAAATATTATTCCTTTTCTAGCTTCTATCGCTAGAGAAAATCAAGCACAGGAAAAGGGAAATGATAAATTGAGTAAACAGATTGACTATGGTTTTAGTTTTCTGGAAAAGTTTGTGCAATTATCATTCTCTGTTCCTG
>JBFRWR010000550.1:0-6192 GCA_051439685.1 Trichodesmium sp. | reverse complement strand
TCAAATCCGGTTGAATAGTTATTGTATAGTCGGGAGTAGGGGAGTAGGGGAGTAGGGGAGTAGGGGAGATTGAATACTGAAAATTATAGAATTATCAACATATACTATATAACCGGATTCTATATAAGATAACAATGGCAAAAAACCTTCTACATATAAGAATAACTAAAATATTTGTAGGGGTTTGGTCTCCTTTCCCCATTCAACCGAACATAATATTACTTATCCCACACTTTACGCTCTGCACAACCGAGGAATAAAAACTATTTTTGGCTATATTTTAAAATATTAAACTTAATCTCTAATTAATGATACTTTATCTAATCAAAATAAAAAATATGACTAAAAAATTTAATCGACGTTCATTTCTTGGGTATATTTCAGCCAGTTTAGCTACTAGCTTATTATTAAAAGCTTGTGCTGATTCTCCCTCTACAATTACAGAAAATCCTGGTAATGATTCTACAAACTCAGGAGATAGTTCTGAAACTTTTAAAATAGCTATTGCTTTGCCTGGAGTTATTACCGATGGAGGATGGAATCAATCTGGTTATGAAGGAGTAAAAAAAGCAGCGGAAAAACTCAATGCGGAGATGATTTATGTAGAGAATGTTGCTCAAGCAGACCAAACAGAAACTCTGTCAGATTTTGCTAGGAAAGGTTATGATTTAGTCGTTGGTCATGGCGGACAATTTGATGCTGCTATTCAACAAGTAGCTAATCAATTTCCAGATACATTTTTTCTGGGAGTTAATGGTAATATTGCTGGAAAAAATTACGCTTCAGTTACTACAAATTATTTCCAAATGGGTTATCTTGCTGGTTTAATTGCTGGTTTAATAACTCAGACTAATAAAGTTGCTTATATTACGGGTTTATCTTTCAAGGGAACTAACTTACAAGGTCGAGCATTTGAGTTAGGAGCTAAGTCGGTAAATACCAGTGTTGAAGTTGTGATTAGTTACACTGGAGATTTTAATGATATTGCTAAAGGAAAAGAAGCAGCTTTGGCTTTAATTTCTACAGGAGTTGATGTTATTTATCACTTATTAGATAATGCTGCTCCGGCAGTTTTACAAACGGCACAAGAAAAAGGAATTTATGCAGTGGGTAATACAACAGATCAGTTGGATATTGCCCCAAAAGCAGTATTAACCAGTGCAGTTCAGGATGTGGGAGGAGCGATCGCCTATGTTGCTAATTTAGTTAAAAATAATCAGGTTAAAGGAGAAAAATATATTTTAGGAATTGAGAATCCAGAAATTACTAAGTTGGGTCGTTTTAATGATACTTTGCCAGAAGAAGTTAGGCAAAAAGTAGAAGAAACTCAGCAGGAAATGTTGGCTGGAAAATTGCAATTTAAAGATTGTTCAGAAGGTAGTCAAGAAAAAGTTTGTATTCAATAATTAGTTATAATAAATTATTTGTTTGTAGTTGGGCTTTAGCCCCATCTATAGTTCGGGCTAAAGCCCAACTACGAGCTTATAATAACTATTTAACTGAATATGATATTACAGCGGTTTTCCTGCACGGGAGACCGTCGTAGGGACGTTCCATGCAAGGTCTCTACTATGTTTTGGTTATGGCGATGTGGTTCATCAATTTGAAAAGTGCTGTATGCTACCTGATAACTGATAAATGAATTTACCCTTCTCCTTGACAAACAAAACCCGCCCAATAAAAAGGATGATTAAACGGTTTTTCGCTTCCGATCAATTTTTCAGCTTTAATCACTAAATCATAAATTTCCTGACAGTTATTAGCTATTTTCTCCTTTTCCTCATATTCTGTATTTCCTGGAGTTACTGGCGAGCAAGATGGTCGCACTGTGTTATTTTCTGCATTTTCCTCTGTGACTGGCGAGCAAGATGCTCGCACTGTGTTATTTCCTTCAAACTCTTCTAATACTGCCTCTGCATTATCCAGACTCTCCTCCGCTTTTTTCACCGTTAACTCTTTCAACTCCATCTGTGCTTGCCATAACGCATCTGCACTCGTAATACCTTGGGCGCGGTTGCGGTGGTAAAAATATGATAATATTGTCGTTGCTAAATCATCCACTGACCACAAACTACTAATAACATTCGACGCACCTGCTGATAAAAAGGCAGCGCTGAGGGTAAAAATATCGTCCGTTAATTCTGAGTTGCCTAATGCTGTTTCACAACAGGAGAGAAATAAGTCTCCTAACTGCGGGAAACGGATGCTCGCATTCAGCAACTCCCCTAATGTTAAGTCGGTGTCTCCTAGCACTAACCTCGACTCCAAAGGTTCAGTTAAATTAGATTTGGCGTGGTGACTGGAGAGTAAACCTAATACTTTCTCTCTCGTCAACAACTGTTTATACTTAGCTTTGGTTGCCTGTTTGCTGCCTTTGAGATGGTGTTCGGGGGCGACTCCATAAATTTGTGATACTAATTTGCATTCTGTGGGGGTGTATTTTAAATCATCTCTGGTATTTTCGACGATACCGTAAGGTGGTAGGTTTTTCTCTGAATATGGCGCTTGTTGCCGACAAAATGTTAATACCTGGGTGCTGGGTGC
The DNA here is from genome assembly GCA_051439685.1 of Trichodesmium sp. Taxonomy (GTDB): domain Bacteria; phylum Cyanobacteriota; class Cyanobacteriia; order Cyanobacteriales; family Microcoleaceae; genus Trichodesmium. Next base: position 3,648 of record JBFRWR010000550.1, on the reverse strand, counting down.
TATTCTCACCCGGAATTTATCGCCTAAATATTGGCCGTTGTCTAGGGGTAATGCTGGTAAGGGAATTTGATGCAGATACATAAACGGCACCAGAATAATTTCTTTGATGTCTGTGAGTTTTTCGATGAGTTTGTTTATTTGCAGTCTGTCTGCTATTTCTTTTAACATTCCCTCCATTTTGTCTTGCCATTGTTTGTATAATTTGTGTTTCTGTTGTTTGCGGGATGCGTCATAGTCGGAAAGACTAATTTCTGTTGTGGTGCCATCGGTGAGTTTTACTAAGACATTCGATGGTTTGCGGTTAATAGACTCAATGGCATCAATATCGCACTTGGCTAAATTTGCTGCTGCTTGAAATGCTGCTAAATCATCTATTTGGGAGTAGGGTATTAACCAATTTTCCCGTAACCACAGTTGCAAATTTTGAATCAAGGTATAAAAATAAAAACTGAATAATCTTGAGTATTTCTTATTCAATAGTTTAGCAATTGCTAACAAATATAAATCATTTAAACCTTCCCCTTGACAACGGTGCAATTTTACGCCTGCTTGAGTGAGGATAAAAATATAAGTGTCATTTCTGGTGGTGTAGAAACTCAGCAAAGCAACATCGTCTCTTTCCCCATTTTGTAGGGGCGATTCGCGAATCGCCCCTACAGAGGGAATCGCCCCCCTTACCAAGGGGGGTTGGGGGGGATTATTCCTCAATTCCAACAATTCCTTCATCCCCTCCACACTAACACTCGGCGCTTGAATACCCTCCGCCAAAACCGAGTCTAACCGACGCATCTGTTGCCAAATTTCTCGTTTTTCCACCATCAACTTTTGAATTTTCTCGGTAATATCATCGTGCTTATCCCGCGTAACATAACGACTCGCTCCAAGTGTTTCCTGATTATCCCCTGGTGTCTCTAACTGCCGACGTAAAATATCAATTGCCCGTTGTTTCTCCTCCATTTCTGCTTCTAACTTTTGGATATCTTCTGGCACTTCCCCATTTTTGTATAAATCTTTCGTGAGAATTAAATCCAGCAAGCGACGACAGCGGAATCTTTCTACAGTTTCTAAAGCTTTGTCATATTGTTCGGCATTAACGCAAGCTTGAATCATATTTTCATAGACATATATGTTTTTGCGCAAGATTTCTTGTCTGGCAATTTCGTCGGGTATCCAATCTCGACTTTGCTCAATGGCAGTAATAGCTATTTCATAGTTATTGATGGCGAGTTGATAGTCTTCTTGTTTTGAGGCAAAGTCAGCTAAGTTACGGGCAACTGTTAAACATAATGCTGGCAAAGTGTCTGGTTTAGCAACTCTCAAAGCTTCCTCATAGCAAGCAATGGCAGTTTCAATATTATCCGCAGTCTCTCCTTTGATTCTGTCACTGTAGGCAATAGCTAGATTGTTTTGAGTCATTGCCCAATCTTGAGGATAAGCAGATTCGGTTCTCACTCTCAAAGCTGCCTCATAGTAAGCAATGGCAGTTTCAATATTATCCGCACTCTCTCCTTTGATTCTGTAACTGTAGGCAATAGCTAGATTGTTTTGAGTCGTTGCCCATTGTTGAGGATAAGCAGATTCGGTTCTCACTCTCAAAGCTGCCTTATAGCAAGCAATGGCAGTTTCAAGATTATCCGCACTCTCTCCTTTGATTCTGTCACTGTAGGCAATAGCTAGATTGTTTTGAGTCTGTGCCCATTTTTCCGTGTTTTTCTGACGGTGACTGAGAACGAAAAGATATCCGGCGATCGCTATTTCTATTTGTGCTTTTCTGTCGCCCCGTGGAAACTCATCAATATGAATACTCAGGTTTTCGATTAAGGCAATAATAGTATCAGTATCTTCGGGAAGTTTGTTAATAAGGTTGGATGCGTATTGTGGCAGGATGTGGGCGAGGTTTTCGTCGAGGAGGTGTCGGTTGTTGTCTAGGATGTGGTAGACAATACTTTCGTCTGCTTCACCGTCGTAAACTTTTGCTTCTGCTTCTATTAGTTGTTGCAGTAGAGTGTTGTAAGATTCCTCCGAAACAGAATTTTGCGATTGATTTAACCATTCTGTTAGTTTTTCAGCCATATTCAGTAGCCATTGAGCGTTATTTTTTTGGTCTGCTTCTGCCAGATATTGGGCGTATTGCTCCATTACAGCGATTAATCCTGCATCTATTAGGTGTAGATGGTTTTGGAGAATGTCTGGCTCTTCGCCTTGGGGACATTCTAGGAGTTGTTGAATTAGTTGTGCGTATTCTGTTAGACGTTGTTCGTTCATTTTTAGTTATTGGTTAGTTGATATTTCTTATCCGTTATTCAGAAATAGAAATCACCCGAATTTCAGTTATTCGGTGCATGGGTTTACTCGGTTTTTCAGTAGTTATTAACTCATCAGCACCCACAGAAATTGCTGCCGCTACATGAAGAGCATCCATTGCCCCCAAACCAAAATCAGAAGCTAACTGTTGTGCAGATTCAACAATCTTTTCCAATTCATTTGCCCAAATACTACAACCTGCAAAAAAAGTTTCATAAAAATCAACTTCATCCAGTTGTTTATTATACCTAGCTTTAGGCAACACCTCTAACTTCACAAATAAGCTAGTCGCATATTCTCGTTGGGGATCGTCAAGAACTTCCGTCGCCTTAACTGCTACAGTCGTTATACCTCTAAATGCAGCAATAAGTACCCCAGAATCTATATAAGTTTTGGTAAAAGTCACTCTCTTTCGCCCCGGCGATCGCTAATTTCGGCCTCAATTTCATCCCAAGTTAGTAACTTAGGTTGTTTAGCAAGTGCTTGAGAACGAATTTGCCATAATTTTTTACCCATTTCCGTTTTAGGTTGATAAATACCTTCCCGATCTATATCCAGATTTTGCCTATAAAATTGTTCCACCAAATCTAATACCTCCTGCTGTTTTTCCACAGGTAAAGTGCGCCATTTATCTAACAAAACTTGTTCTCTATTCATTGCTCCAGAAATTATTAATTTTCAAATTGTAATAGAAGCCAGATTGTTAATAGCTGAAGTATCGCTAACAACAATCATAGTCTCCCCATCCGCTGTAAATTTTTAATATCTTGTTCCAAATCTTCCACGTCATAGTGAACAGGCATTTGGCGACTTGCTAATAGATGCTGAAAAGCAATCCTATTCATACCAGCAAATTGACTTGCTTGCCCAAGAGTCAGCTTATCTTTTTGGAAAAGCATGACAGCAATTTCTTGTTTCATCTCAGATGAAGTCATTCTAGTAGCAGCCAACATTTCATCAGAAATAATAATGCTCATTTTTTTCAGTTATCAGTTATCAGTTATCAGCAATTTTAGCGCTCAGTAATTTTCAAATTAGAGAGATTGCTTCGGGGGGTATTAATTCTATGGTAGCATGGTTAATATCAAATATTCCCCCCTCGCAATGACAATTATGGGTATTTTTCCCAAGTGCATCAGGGATAGGTAGTGGTAGCATCTTGCTCCCGTCTCTAATATTAGTAGGTTTGGCGATCGCTTAGTTAGTAACTTTCATTGTTATTATTCTCACTCAAATTATCTCCTTGTGTTAAACTTTCTTTGGCTTTTCTAAACTCAAGAATTTTTTGATACAAACTTTCGTGAGTTTCATCTTCAAATAGCTTATCTTTTAACTCAAGATAAT
>JBFRWR010000549.1:0-10400 GCA_051439685.1 Trichodesmium sp. | reverse complement strand
AGATTAATCTGAAACCAGTAGATTTTTCTCTGCCAAGCCAATAATTAAAATTCACCTTCAAGAGTTTAGCAGTAGGATCAAGTTATTCAATAATTATAGATGTAAAATATAGTGATATTTAGAGATTGAATGTACCAGGAAATCTAAAAAGGGAACAGTTCATTAATTGATAATTGATAATTAAAAGGGAAAGGATTGACCAATAAGGAAAAGATTTATTTTTTTTCCTTCAAAGGGGAGGCTTTTAACCTGAATTATCTAATTATTTAATTATTTAATTGTTTAATTGTTTAATTATTAATTATTTTAGTTATCAGAAAGAAGAAATCAAGATAACTATTTTTAACTTAAAAATCTAGGGAATATCTGTACCTTTCTACCTCTGGTATTTACCAGATTTTTAGCTTTTGAAGTCTTACCTCCTTTAGATTTTAGTCACTCTAAGCTCTCTTAATACTTGTTTGACAAACAGTCTCTTATTATTTCCTTTGCCCAATTAAGCTGTTTCCTCAAACCTTTAATTTTGTCATTCAATATAGATAAAACTTTATATAACTTGTTCTGATTGTGCAAAAAACTAAGTGACAATCAAACATTAAATTAATCTATTTTAATTTTAGACATTTTCAATTCTAACTTTTGAGCTGGATAGTCTGTCAGCTCTAGAGAAATCTCTTTAGCATTATCTAATAAAGTAGTTGGAATTGTAATAATACCATAATATCTTCTACCATTTGGTGGTAATTCTCCAGGTAAATCCTCTGTACTAGCACTGAGAACCCTTCCCTGTTCATCTGTAATATTTAAAAAACTATATAAAAATCTTACAGCTCGGTCTCCTTCATTTTTTAAATTAACATCCAAAACTAAAGAGTTACCCCATGTCCTAATATCATTAACTTCTAGGACTACTCCAGCGTCACTACTTACTATTGGGAAACTTTGCTTAGACTCGGTTGCTTCAGAAGACTTCGCCTTAGCTTGTTTTTTGTCGGAATTTTCTTTCTTAGCAGTTTTGTCCTCAACAATGCCACGATTAAGAATAGTATTCTTGACATTCTTAATAATTTTGTCCTCTTGTAACATAACTACTTCTTCTCGACGGTCTGAATTTCCTGTACCACCTGTTAAATTATTCGTGGGACGAGTATCTGGTTGAGTAATTCCTTTTAAGGCTTCCCTACCCAGTTTAAATCCCCAAGAAGCACTGCTAAAACCGGCTCCAAACATCAGAGCCAGCAGGCTTAGAGTTAGTACAATACTAGAATTCATAGTTTTCTGAAAAATATTTTAAGGATAATTTGACTTTTTGTTATGGTATAATATAATATTGTTATGTACTAATGTTAAATTTCAGTTGGTACTTTTTTTTTACTTTTAACTTAAGAACCTAAACTGTGTTATGATATAGTATATTGTCTAAAGTTACCTCAAATTATTCTTCTAGAATTAATTTTGATGTAAGATTAGAATATAAGCGCCTTTGGCCGATTGGGGAGGCAGCGAGCTCATAATTCGCTTTCAGGCTGGTTCGATTCCAGCAGGGCGCATTTTTTCCCATAATATAATATTCACAGAATATTTAGTTTAGCTTTAATCACAGGATTGTACCGAGAAGAGAGAGGTTCAGTTCAATACGATTAAAGACGAACTAGGGTAGAAAAATTAAGGGACTATTCTTTCTACTAACTCCTCTATAACTCCCATTTATCCTGACTCCTGACTCCTAACTTCTCACTCCTATACTCACCCATAAGACTTTTTCCGCAAACCCTAATTCAATACGTTGACTCTCCCGAAATATCCAGCTAAGGGCAAGTACATAACTTCTCTGTTTTGTCAAGTTTTATGTTAAGAAAAATGTTTATAAAGCATAGCCGGAAAAGACGGAGTAGGAAGTAGGGAGAATTGATGAATTGTGAAAAATACAGCGCTTTCCTTTGCCCGTAAGGTATCTCTATTACAGGCAAGATGCCTGTGCTACAAGAATTTTATTATTTAAACCGATACATCATTAGTCTGAAATATGCTGTAATTAATTTGATTTTTGATTATCGGAGATTTTTAATAAACTTTGCTTATTTTAAGTCTAGACAAAGTTAAGTTTTTATGATAAAAAATAATCATAATAAAAAATTATTAATAATATTTAAAAGATTACTTATTTAAAATAAAAATTGCAAAATTAGATCGCTATCCCTTTTTATGGTGTAATTTAGGCCAAAAAAAGCTGCGATCGCTCCCTGAATATTTACTAGATTATAAAAGCCTGAAAGTATTCAGAGACAAAGGATACAGCTCCAATTGCCATCAAGAAAAATTTGGTGTATATTGAAGTAAGAATTGTGGCTCTGCCTAGAAGCTTCATAAAATGAAAAGTCCATAAATGCGATCACTAGGCACAAACAGGTGTAGGTGTAGTTAAATATGAAGTAATATCATGTCCGGATAATTAAGTATAATAAAAATTTTTTATTCTCAATGTTGAAGAAATATCCCAAATTTCCACTCCTATCAAGTCTTCCCTCTTGAATTTACACCTACCACCTAACACCTACTACCTACCACCTAAAAACTGTATTATCACTATTCAACCGGAAATGATATAATAGTTATATTGAAAGACTGAAATATTTGCTTAAGTCAAGTTTAAAAAACAGATGAAAACCTGAAATATCCATAGTAAATGTGTTTAATACCTTAACAAAAAAAGCTGATTACTGAGTGCTAATAGCTAAATGCTTCAACTGTATAACCAAAGTTTAACTTCCCTGGCGGAAAGTCTAAAAAGAAAACCCCGTTGCCACAGCGCGGGGGTAAAACAAAACTAAAACTATTTTGAGGATGATTCATTATTCTCATGTGGAAAACGAATAATATCATCTTCCCCAAGATATTCCCCATTTTGAATTTCAATCATTACTAAAGGAATAGTACCAGGATTTTCTACTCGATGGGCCGTATTTGCAGGTACATAAGTCGATTGTTTTTGCAGTAGCAATTTTTCCTTTCCATCAAATATAACTTTAGCAGTTCCAGAAACTACAATCCAATGTTCGCTTCGATGATAGTGCATCTGGGTACTAATATGACTTTGAGGATTAACCTCTATACGATTAATTTTGTAGCGAGGACCTTCTTCGAGAATAGTAACTGTACCCCAAGGCGGTGTTCTGGTGGGGTTTTGTTGTTCATTCTCAGTATTTGAATCTATCACAGAAGTTGCAGGCTGTTGATTATTTTGGGTTTCGCTCATAATATTTTCTGGTTGAAATTAGAGAATAATCTACTTTGACATTTTACTAGAAACTGTTAAGTAGGGTTTGCGTATGGAAAGTCTTTTTGTTGAGGTAGGGAGTAGGGAATAGTTAAGAATCAGGAGGAATGAGAGTTATAGAGAAGGTGCTTGAAAGTATACTTAAGTGATTTTTCTACCTCCCCTTGAAAATGAATATAGAGCTAACTTTTAGACTTTTTTTTGTAGTAAGTTGAATTCTCGCTGAATAATATCCCTGAAGAAAATTGTTTAAATAAAGCTTTGATTCCACATCAAGAACAATAGCTGTTTTTGCTAGGGCAAAGCTTTCCTAACGGAATGCTCCACAACATGTTTGCCGAGCATTAACGTTTGCGGTAGGATGATCTTAGGAAAGTTGTGCGCTAGCTAAACGGCTTTCGCCGACATGAATGCGGAGCATTCCGTCAGGAAAAAACGCAGTTCCTCCTCCGGAGGCTTGCTCATTGCTGACAGCTGAATGCTCTTACGCATCTCCAGGGATGCAGGAGTAGCAAAGGGTTTGGCGATGAAGGCGATCTAGGTAATGTCGTAGTCGAGTATTTTCCCCTTCTATCCTGGTTATATAAGTTTTACTCACCAAGAGTTCCTCTGTATCAATAAAACAAGGGTATACACAATAACCATCACTTACATACCAAAAACTATGGCAGCACCTAATTAGGGTTTGCTGAATAGATGAATCTCTGTGACTTCCTATAGGGATTAACGGCCGTTAACCCCTACTAGATATCGTGTTTCTGCGTAAGTCCAGATGATATTACAAGAGTTAGAGTTATCATCTTGATTCAAATTATATAGTGCTACGGGCTAGGCAATAGAGAATAGGGAACAGCAACCTGTTAAAAGTTTTTAACAAACAGTATTTATAAATATCCTAACCTTAATCGGTAGTGCTATACTGATAACTTTTGCCCAATACGAGGTTCTTTACCACCTAAAATTCGTTGAATATTGGTCTGATGACGCCAAATCACATATATACCAGCACCAACAGCAAATATTTCATAAGGCATTGGTTGACCTGTAAAAAACATCAAGCCAGAAACTGTAATTACAGTTATCATAGAACTTAAAGAAACAATCCGACTAATACCTAGAACGATGATAAAGACAGCTAGGGTTTCTAAACCAACAACCCAAGACATTGCTAACAAAATACCTAGACCAGAAGCAACAGACTTGCCACCTTTAAAACCAATCCAGATAGATTTAGTATGACCTATTATGACTGCTAATCCAGCTAAAGCAACAATATATTCTTTGGCTAGATTAATATCAGTTACTCCAGCAGTAATAGTTAGATTTTCAATGAAGACTAAAGAATAAAGATAGCGAACTAGAGCGATCGCCAATACCGCCTTCAATATATCCATTACTAACACAACTAAAGCAGGCAACTTTCCTATAGTTCTTAATATATTAGTTGCACCTGTAGAACCCGAACCTTGTTCACGAATGTCAATGCCATAAAACCAAGACCCTATCCAATAGCCACTAGGAGTAGCTCCCAATAAATAGGCAAAAATTAGTATTATGACATTTAATAATAACCAGCTAACCATTAATTTATTCCTTTCAAAAAGCATTTAGCAATTAGGAAGCATCAATCTAGTATGGCTGGATCATTGCTCCTAAATCAAGGATCTATCATAATCATCTTTTTGCTTGGTTATTTTTATAAATATTTATAGTTTTTTAACTCAAGCTTTGAATAATTCTAACTAAGACTGAAGGTTTACTCTGAGAATAGGGACGAGATTTACAGAAAAATTTATGAATTAGATAGGGTTTGCTGAAAAAGTATGAGTCGTAGGAGTAGGAGTCAGGAGTCAACCCACCCATAACCCCTCCCTGGAGCGGAAGTCAGGAGGAAAGCGAGTTAAGTCGGAGGTAGTCGGAGGAATTATCCCTTAATTTTTCTGCCATAATCAGCCTTTAATCCTGAATTTTTGAACCTAAATGACCTAAAAGTTCGTACTTTTTCCAGACCTAAAAAGGTGCTTACCTTTATCTGTCAAGGCTTTTATATTTAATCAGCAAGCCCTAGATAGGGAAGAGGGAAAAGGGAATAGGGAATAAGGAGGAAGAAATGCTCGGCTTTTATCTAAAATTAAAAATAAATAAAAAAGCCATACCAGAAAATTATTGACTATTATTTTCTTAACTTCTGTAGGCGTAATTTCCCGCGAAATGCTGCGCAAACATGAATTACCCCTACTGCTACTTTAAGGGAAATGGCATTGCATAATTGCGGGATGATTTTGTCAGAGAGCAGAAACCATAATCTTCTTATCCCCGTGTCCCCGTGTCTCCGTGTCAGCCGAAATTATCCCAGTATTCAGCAACTTCGGGGAAAGAATTATAGGAGTATCACCTTAAAATCTATCGGCTGAGATTGAAGACTTAGGGTCAGGAGCAAAGGCCAACCATAGAGGAAACTGTAACATAGAAAGACTAATTTTATCTTCCGTATCATCAATCACAATTATTGGTAGTTTTCCTTGTCTTACCAAACGGTCTGCTTTTTGGGCCAATACCTCTGCATCTTCAAACAAAGCAACACCTCGTTCTGGACTAAAATCACGACGGTCAATCCCCAGACAATCTTGTAAACCCCGACGCCATTCTCCCAAATGTTCAGGAGAGTTAGCAAGTACCAGTGTACTTACTCGTGTGTCATACAAATCTCTGAGTACAGAAATAACTGCCGAAGTAACCAAAATATTTTGCAAACGACTACCCATAGTTCGCAGGGCACCACGACCACCTTGAGAGAAAAACCAATTGGCAACTCTTTCTGCATGGATCGGCTCAAATGTACGGCGTAATCTCCATGGTGGGCCATAATAATCAGGCATATTCCGATATTCGTCAAGAATCTGGCGAATCTCTCTAGCTTGCTCTTCAAAACCCATTTCGGCAAATTTAGGATTTCCGTTATTGCCTCCTGGTTGAGTAGCAATGGATTTGGGAGGAGCTTGTGGTTGTTCTTCTGGGACTAACTCTAACTGTTCAGCAGCAACAGCTAAATCCTGTAAACTACCTACTAAATAATCCTTAAATCCTTGAATCCTAATTGCTAAGTCTTGAGAAGTTCCTGCAAAAGTAGTGCGCATCTCTTTTTGAATACGTTCTTTTCGACGTTCTAGCTTTTCTACTTCTACTTGCAATACTTGTTTACGTTGTTCCAATTGAGCTAAAGCTTCAGGTACTAAACGCCCTATTGCTTTGGTTTGTGCTGTTACTTCTTTTTGTAATAAAGCTCTAGTTTCTTTGAGAGCTGCTATTTCTTCTTGCAAGTTTTGTTCTTGTTGTTGGAGATTAGTAACTTCTGACCTATTTTCTATTTCTGTTTTATCTACTGAGGAAGTAGTAAAGTCTATAGAATTATCTTCAACGGATGAAATAGGTTTTAAGTCTATTAGTTGAGTTATTTCAGAATCAAATGACTTAGTAACTTGTTCCTCAGAAGCAATAGATTTACTCTCTTGTTCTTTATCTACTTTATTTAATTTATCTTGATTGAAGTTATCTAAATTTGTCGATTGTTCTTTTTGTTCTTCTGGTTGTTTTTCGTCTGAATATGTCATTTCAGTTATCAGTTATTGTGACTGTTTGCGCAGCATTCCGCAGGAAAGTTAGAGGCTTAAAATACTGAAGTTAATTTTTTCATCAAAGGAAAGACTTGAGACCTTATTTTTTGGTCATTGAAAAAATATAAAAATTGATATTATTCGAGAGAAATTTGCCGATACTTAGTAATAAATTTTATACTTTTTCAAGTAGGCACAATTAAACAGTATTTTTGCACTATTTTTGCTTCTGTCAGCGTAAAATTCATAATTATGACTTACGCAAAGCATCTATAAATATAAATTGTGTTTTTTTCTAGGAGCAATTCATCAATTTATCAATGAATCCTGGTTCAAATCACAGTATTTTTCTAGACAACTTTGCAACATTTTAGGGTCAAAAATAATAGGCAGAAAATGGATACTTTTAACTTCTCTAAAATAGAACAAAATTGGCACAGGAAACCAGAATATTTCCCAGTTAAGCCAATCTTGATAAGGAAAAGTTCGTAAGATTTTCTCTGAACGTAATACCTCTAGAGCTGTATCAGTAAACTTCAGACGAATAGTTAATGTTTGAACTAACAGAAAAAGACCTAGTACAGCGATCGCTAAACTTACCCATTTTTGTACAAAGGCCAAAGGCATAGCAGTAATTATCAGGACTAAAGGTATTTTATAACTAGGAGGAAGTTCTATAGTTTCTCTGATTTCTGATGTAGAAATAGTAGTCATAATTTACTCTAAATTTATTTAATACATTTATTTATTTTAGATGGTATTGATAGAATCTATGAATAATTAACCAGTTTTAACTAAATATTAGCGATCAGCCTCGCTATTGTGTATCAATTGAGATTTATGGCAAGCGGAGCTAGTAGGGGTGATTGGCCAATTGCCCCTAAAGATGCTGTATATTTTCATATTTTGCGTAATTCCTGTTTTTTTTAAGGGGTAATACCATTTTCAAAAAATAATTTTACAAATAATAACCACTATTAAAAGGCTTTATGGGAAATGCTATTTGATGAAAAACACAAGTTAAAACATAAAAAAATGTACCAAACTTATTCATTCTGACTCCTGACTCCTGTCTCCTGACTCCCAAGCCAAAACCTAAATAGTTGTAGCAAACATTTATCAATTTGGTATAACATTCCCTTGTGAAAAAAAAAGCTGAAAGCTTAAGGCTTTTGAACATTACCAAAATCTGGAAAAATTCAGAGAGTTTAAAAACCTTGCTTCATTGCCCCACCTACACCTTGAAACATTGCCCAGGATAAAAAGAAATTAGAAATAAATATAGATATTAAGGATGTCACAACCGCTGTCGTTGTAGATTTGCCTACCCCCTTGGCCCCACCAGTAGTAGTTAAACCCCAGCTTGTACCAATTACAGCAATTAAAACACCAAATACTATTGATTTAGTTAATCCACTACATAAATCCCAAATAGTTAGAAAAGTATGGACTGATTCAAGATACATACTTCGAGGAATATCATATAAATTTACTGCAACTAGGAGTCCACCGAGTATAGCAGCTACCAAACATAATAAGGTTAAGATTGGCATCATTACACCACAAGCAAGGACTCTGGGAATAACTAAATAATCTACAGGGTCTGTTTTTAAGACATATAGAGCATCTATTTGCTCTGTTACTTTCATTGTTCCTATTTCTGCTGCAAATGCTGAACCAACTCGCCCTGTGACAACAACTGCTGTTAAAACTGGGGCAAGTTCCCTGGTTAAAGTTATTGCCAACATACCTCCAACCATATTGGCAGTTCCGAAAGAAACAAGTTCTCTAGCAACCTGAATGGTGAATACCATACCGACAAAACTGGCTGTCAGTAACACAATTAACAGGGACTCTGGACCGACTATTGCCATTTGTTCCAGGGTATTACGACGATAAATTTTGCCCCGTAGTAAATGGAAAACTACTTGGCCAGTTAAATATGTGGCCGCTAACATTCGTTGTCCCCATAAACCTAAATTGAATCGAAAGTTAATCTTACTCAATAGAAATTAATAAATTAGAACATTAAATAAAACAATGATAGAAATTTACCACTCTTCAAAAAGATTTTTAAACCAAGGTTGAAGATTTCTGACAGATTTAGCAATTTTGAGCGATCGCTATCTATCTTAGAGATAGATGAACCTTTATGGTTAATTTGCTACCTAGGTAGTATTATCCCTGGACTTATAACTATTTTTTATTCTTATGAATATTGTGACTGATTTTCTCCGCTCTTTACTACTAACAAGTATCTTCAGCTTTATTGCTCCGATGATGTTAATTGGAGCTAGTTGGACAAGCTTGACTTTAATTAGTCATTTTCCTAGTTTACAAAGAATTGGTCAATCTGGTATGACTCAAATTTGGGAATTGTTAGCTACTTTTGGTAGTGGCCATCCTTGGCAAGGATGTTTCGTCATTGCTATTACCTTTAGTTTGGTGGGAGCTATGTTTGATACTTATGTTTTCTGTCAAAATCCAAAAGGACATTAATTTTCCCAAATCATTTTTCGTAACAACGTAAAAACCGAAGATTTGTTGCAGGTTGTTGGTTCGGAGAATGTTGTATTTAACTTGGTTAATGGTAGGGGTAAGATTGGTAACAAATTGGCAGAAGTTTTGGGATGTTTTTAAGGTTGATTCTAATTGATTTGGGCGATAACTAATCGAGCGATCGCTTTTCTGGGAGTAGAGTGGCGATTAAGAAACCGGGTTTCTATTGCAGAGGAAAAAGCGATCGCCCCTTTTGTAAAAAGGAACAATGTTGCTTGTTGTCAACTATCCTTACTCTTCCTCATCAAAGACTGGCGGCCAAAGTTCGGAAATAGATATTTCCCAACCAGGAAATAGTTCGGGAATACTTAATACCTCATCCCCTGTAAGTTTAACGGGTTCACCTGTGGGACGATAAATTTCTACTGTTTCTTTGTCGGGGTCGATTAAAATTCCTACTTGCACTCCCAGTTCGATGTATTTTCTAACTTTCTCTTGCAGTTTAGGGATGCGGTCATTTTGAGATTTGATTTCCACTGCTAAGTCTGGAACCATTTCTGCAAAGTAGCGGATGCTTTTTCGCAAGCGTTCTGCTTTGACGAAAGAGACATCTGGTGTTTTGAGATTGCTATCGGGTAGAATAAAACCTCCTGCGGAGTCGAATACCCGCCCTAGACGACGTGGATTTACCCATGCATAAATAGAAGCGCCTAAACGCACAGTTATTTCGCTTGATACGATGTCTGATGGTCCCATGACTGAGATTTTTCCACTTTCTAGTTCAAATTGATAGTCAAAACCCGCTTCTTTAGTTAGGGTTTGCAGTATTTCTAGGTCTTTGACTGTTACGTTGGACATATTTCTCCTATTGTATATAGGTTTGTGGCTATTCTAGCATATTTTTGGGTAATGGGTTTCGATGGTGGCATTGGCGATCGCGCAGCGTTACGGATACGATATTGCCTCTTGGGCAGAAATTGAAAACAAAAAAATAATGAATAAATATGTAG
>JBFRWR010000548.1:0-4970 GCA_051439685.1 Trichodesmium sp. | reverse complement strand
AAGTTTAATATTGCGGTGGGGCGAGATTTACAACGTCATTTTGGTAAGAAGACTCAGTTTGGTTTGTTAATGCCGATTTTGTTGGGGACTGATGGGTTGCAGAAAATGTCTAAGTCTCTGGGAAATTATGTGGGTTTATCTGAAGACCCTTTGACTATGTATTCTAAGTTGGAAAAAATTCCTGATGACCAGATAGAAGAGTATTTTGAACTATTAACAAATTTACCTCTTGATAGTCTGCCAGAAAATCCTCGTGAAAGACAAAAGTTGTTGGGTATTGATATTGTGTCTCAGTATCACGGGAAGGAGGCTGCTTTGGAGGCTCAACAAACGGCTGTAAAAATGGTGGTTGAGGGAGATATGAGTAAAACTGAGGCTGTACCAGAATTTTCTCTGGCTACTGTGGAGTTTCCGGCGAAGTTGTTTTACATTGTCAGTGCTAGTGGTTTGTGTAAGAGTAGTTCTGAGGCTAGGAAACAAATTGCTGGAGGGGCGGTACGTTTGGATGATGACCGTATTTCTGACCAAAATTTGACTTTTGACTCGCCCTCGGACTTGAATGGTAAAGTTCTCAGAGTCGGTAAAAAGAAATTTATACGTTTGTTGAACAACTAACAGACTATATAGATATAAATTCTTCTTCTCTTTATTGGTTAAGGAAAAACTGCAACGTCTCAGTTTTTTTGTGGTGGAGTGCTAAAAATTAGACGATTGAGAAATTCTGATACTTTTAGTCAAACTCTAATTACTCAAAATTGAGAGTAGAGAAATTCTGACTCAGGAGCTAGAGGCAAAATCTCTGAATTTTCCGAGGGAAAAACTGCAACGTCTCAGTTATTTTCTAGTGGAGTGTCGAAAATTAGAGGAGTGAAAAATTCAGACATTGAGTCAAACTCTGATTCGTAAAAATTAAGAGTACAGAAATTATGACTCAGCAGCTAGGGAAAAATCTCTAATTTTCCTAAAAGAAAAACTGCAACGTCTCAGTTTTTTTCTGGCGGAGTGCTAAAAATGAAACGAGTGAGAAATTCTGACATTTAGTCAAACTCTAACTACTCAAACTTGAGAGTAGAAAAATTCTGACTAAGCACCTAGAGGCAAAATCTCTGAATTTCCTAAGTGAAAAACTGCAACGTCTCAGTTTTTTTTGTGGTGGAGTACCGAAAATTAAACGATTGAAAAATTCTGATACTTTTAGTCGAACTCTAATTACTCAAAATTGAGAGTAGAAAAATTCTGACTAAGCACCTAGAGGCAAAATCTCTAATTTTTCTGAGAGAAAAACTGCAACGTCTCAGTTTTTTTTCTAGTGGAGTGGGGAAAATTAGACGACTGAGAAATTCTGATACTTTAACTATAAAATCTGAGTATTTTAATTTTGATGTAGAGAAAGTGATGAGCATTGATAAAATTATTGTCCCGTTAGATGTTCCTAGTCAAGCAGCAGCGATCGCCTTAATAGACAAACTACCCGAAATAATTTGGTGGAAGGTTGGTCTAGAATTATTTGTGAGTTGTGGTCCTGAAATTCTCTCCATTCTCAAACAACGTCAAAAAAGGATTTTTCTAGATTTAAAATTTCACGACATTCCGAATACTGTCGCTGGAGCTTGTCGGTCTGCTGCGAGTTATGGTGTTGATTTACTAACTATTCATGCTACTGCTGGTAGAGCAGCTTTGACTAAAGCACAGGAAGCTCTTGTCGAAGGGGCAAAAACTACAGAGCAAAAGCCACCGAGGTTAATAGCTATTACTATTTTGACAAGTTTGACATCTCGTGATCTGGCTTTTGACCTCAAAATTCCTTTAGAATTGCCAGAGTATGCTTTGCAAATGGCATTGTTGGCTCAGGAATCTGGTTTAAGTGGGGCGGTTTGTTCTCCTCAAGAAGTGGAACAGTTGAGGCGAGTTTGTAGAGATGATTTTGTCTTGGTTTGTCCGGGAATAAGGCCAAGTTGGGCAGAAGCAGGAGACCAGAAGCGATCGCTTACTCCTAGTCAGGCCATTAAAGCTGGTGCTGATTATCTGGTTATTGGCCGACCTATTACTGCTGCTGCTGACCCAAAAGAGGCTTTGGAACGTATTTGTCAGGAAATTGAAAAGATTTAGAAATAAGGGAGTTTGGTGTTTAGTTACAAGTAATACCAATTACCAAAATAAATCCTCTACTTGGGGAACACTTCAGTTATTGATTAATTAATACAGTTAAAATAACTTATTCCCCAATTATCAACCAGTTGATGTTAATTATTATTATGTTTACTTATTACCAAATCTCCCAGACTCCACAGATTTCTCCACAAAATCAAATATAGCAATATTTTTGAGAAATGGTATAACTCTGGTTGGATTTAGAGGCTTGAAAATGGTATGAGCTTAAATAATTGAAAAATTTGATTTGTAAATTCTTTGGAAAATTTTCTGAGCAGTAAATTATTTTCAGACATGATAACTTTCAGGGAGATATTAATATGACAATCCTAAAGACGAATGTTATTTTATTTGAGAATATTCATTTCTATAATTACGATTATTGGTACAGTTAGTTTCGATTTTTCTTTACCTAGTTCTGTATTTTTTACTATCAGCAATCAGATAATTGTTAGAAGTAGAAAACCTAGACGACCTAGAAGACAAATAAAACAAGAGATAAAACCTACTGAAACACCGAAAAAAAAATCTACTTGCCCTGAAAATTCTGATAATTTAGAAATTCTAGTAGCAGCCTTAATTTTAGATTTACCTAGTTATATTAATCGAGAAATTCAACGCGATCGCCAACCAAATCAAGATTATCTAAAAAGAAATATAATTATCGCCGGTCGTCCTGAATTTGAACCTTTGCCGATAGATTATACTCCTTTTATTCAGGAAGATATTAAGCAAGTTTTTTTAACTACTTTAGAAAGACAATATAGAGAGAGTTTAGTCATAGAAGTGCAGAGATTTCATTGGTTATTTTTGAGAGAAAATCAGACAAAAAAGTGGGAATTAGTTAATATGTTTTCTATAGAAGAAAGTTTACTAGAAAATATACCGCCTCAACCAGAAGATAGTAGTAATGGAGTATTTGCTAGAGGTATTAGAACTTGGTTAGAAGAATGTTATTTTAATTAATAATTAATAATGGATAATGGATAATTAGAGCTTGCTGATTAAATCTAAAAGGATTGACAGGTAAAGGTTTTAACCTTTTTAGGTCTGGAAAAATTACCTAATTTTCAGCTCTTTATGCTCAAAAAGTTAGAATTTTGGGCGCATATTTGAGCCAAAAAATTACTCTCTTATATCATGTTCGGATAATCACTTATAATAAAGTTTTTGTTTGTAGTAGGGCTTCAGCCCGATATATAGATAGGGCTGAAGCCCTACTACGAACTTTAATTATCATAACTATTTAAGCGAACATAATATTACTCCCCTACTCCCCCGCTCCCCTACTCCTTAAAAAATACTTTTTCAGCAAACCCTAATTAGACCAGATTCCGAAGTTATTAGGTACAGTTGTTTTTCTTTTTTTCTATTCCCTGTTTCCTTAAACCTAAAGTTTTGTACCTCATAACAAAGGAAAACGCTGTACTAATAACTAATAACTGAAATGAGTATTTTAAAAGTAAAAGTTAAACCAAATTCTAAACAACAAAGTATTGAAACTGAAGCAGATGGCAGTTTCAAAATTTGTTTGAAGTCTCCACCTGTAGATGGAAAAGCTAATCAAGAATTAATCAAATTATTGGCAAAAAACTTTAATGTAAAAAAGTCAGAAATTACGATTAAATCTGGTTTATCCTCAAAAAATAAATTGATTGAATTACCTTTACCATAAATCTAAAAATCTATAGAATTATTTTCACCCTCTAATTCATCCAACTTTTGTTTAACTGCCTGAATATCTTGCCACATTAACCACTTTGGTTTACCAGGTTCCTTGGAAGGATTGCGCAAAAGATAAGATGGATGAAAAATAGGCATACAAAGTCGCCCTTCCCACTCCATCCATTGACCCCGAATTTTAGTAATACCTCGCTTATCACCAGTCAAGGCTTTAACTGCTGTTGCCCCAGTTAAAAGAATAATTTTCGGGTTGACAAGACGTATTTGTTCTAATAAGTAGGGTTTACAAGCTTCTATTTCTTTCTGAATAGGTGTCCGGTTTTCTGGTGGCCGACATCTAATAGCATTAGAAATATAAACGTGGCGATCGCTACTTAGCCCTACAGACTCCAAAATTTTATCGAGCAGTTGTCCAGACCTACCAACGAATGGTAGACCTTGTTCATCTTCATTTTGACCAGGAGCTTCGCCAATAATCATAATTTTGGCCTGGGGGTTGCCTCTACCAATAACAGCGTTAGTCCGGTTTTCTCCTAGTTCACATCTAGAACATTGGTTACAATGAATGGCTATTTCATCCATTGTTTGATATGTTCCTAATGGAATGGGAATTTTAGCATCTGTGGGAATGAGGCTCAAGTTAGATTCAACATCAGAAGTAGATTCTGAGGAGTCATTATTATTTGACCAGTCAAAGAGGCTAAGTTGTTTTTCATTAGACATAATAGAAAATTTAAAAGGCTAAAAGTATCAGATTTTATGGGTTGAATAACTAATTTGGCATAAGAGGATAAGAAAAAATAAATTATCCAATTTTTGAACCAGAGTTGTCTGTTATCCTACCTCTACTCCCCACTCCCTAAATTCGGTGTTGGTAATTGCAAGATGATTTCTAGTAAGACGAACACATCTTGTCTACTCTGGTTAGCTATTTGCATGAGGCTTCATCTTTTGATTTACCAACGTCCTAAATTCAGAATAATTGTCTATTTTTTTTATTTGGAAGTACCTAATATCAAATCCGGTTGAATAGTTATTGTATAGTCGGGAGTAGGGGAGTAGGGGAGTAGGGGAGTAGGGGAGATTGAATACTGAAAATTATAGAATTATCAACATATACTATATAACCGGATTCT
>JBFRWR010000547.1:0-14715 GCA_051439685.1 Trichodesmium sp. | reverse complement strand
TATAGAAAGTTTAATGCTGGTTATTATCAACCAATTAATCAGTCTTGCCGTCAAAAATTGAGTGGATATTTTCAACCTCATAATCATAGGTTAGAGGAATATCTTGGGATTAAGTTTAATTGGTAATCTAAAAAAAGGAAGAAGCAAGAAGCAAGAAGCAAGAAGCAAGAAGCAAGAAGGAAGAAAAGTATAGTAATCTTAAATAGAAAGAGCTGAAAATTAGGTACTTTTTCAAAACCTAAAAAGGCACTTATAGCAGTTGAAGCAAAGGGCGTGGAGATTTATAAATCCTGTTTGCGGAGCATTTCCCTATACGAAAAACCTTTTGATATTCTACTGTTCCCTGTTCCTTATTCCCTAGCACCCAACCCTATACCTTTATCTATAAATGCTTCAGTCATTTTTGGTGAATTTATTAGTAGGAAATTACACACAAAAATATCTGGCTTTTTCTTTTTATAGGGTGCATCTCAATATTTGTCAAAATACTTTTTTCCTATTTCCTATTATTTCCATACCTATTCCCTGTTCCCTGTTCGCTAAAAGCGGTAAGTTTTTGGCTTTATTCAAAATTGAGATGCACCCTTTTGATATTAGAGTTGTTGGTATTGTTTGTGTAAAAGTTGGGGAAATATCTACCAACATATAAGTAAAGTTTTTCCTTTTCTTCAAGTTCCTTCCTTCTTGCTTCTTCCTTACCGAATAATTAGTAATTAAATAATTAAATAATTCACGCCTTGAAGCCTCCTCTTTCAAGGATAAACCAGAAAAAACTTTCCTTTTATTCAATCCTCTTCCTTTTAGGAAGAGGTAATTATCAATTATCAATTATCAATTATTGAACTTCTCTATACAATACCGATGCTACCGGATATGATATGAGTCAAGCCAATTAATTCTGGAGTTAAGAAAAATATGTCTGATATTGTAAATCAAGAAAATGCAGCATTTAATTTATCTAAAACAGCAGAAATATATTTATCTCAAGGAAAGTTAGATGCAGCTTATGTTACTTGTTTAAAAGCTCTAGAAATATTACCCAACTGTGGAGAAATTCATAAGACTCTAGGTAATGTTATGCAAAAAATGGGTAAGTTGGAATCAGCTAAGAACTGCTATCTAAAAGCAATTGCAGAAAATCATAATTTAGCCGAGTCTTATGCAAATCTAGGTAGTATCAGTGCTAGACAAGAGCAATGGGAACAAGCTGTAAAATATTATGAAAAAGCTATTAGTATTAAACCTGAATTTGCAGGTTTTTATCGAAACTTGGCTAAAATATGGGAGTGTTTAGGAAAAGAGCAGTTAGTAACAGAATGCAGATATCAAGCACTGATTTTGGAGCCAACATTAGCTACAGCAACAGAATGGTTAAATCTAGGAGATAAGTTATTAGAATTAGGTAAAGTAGAAGAGGCGATCGCTTGTTATAACCAGGCAATAAAATCAGATGAAAAATTCTTAGCAGCATACAATAAACTTGGAAATACTTTAATTCAAAAAGGGGAGTTAGATAAGGCAATAGCAGTTTGCAGGGAAGGAATAAAAATCAGGCAAAACAATCCTAGATTACACTTCAACTTAGGAGAAGCACTGACACAAAAACAACAATATCAAGAAGCTACTATTTCTTATAATCGTGCTATAGAATTAAATCCAAATAACCATTTATTTTACATAAAACTGGGAGAAGTATTACAAAAACAAAATCTTTTAGATGAAGCGATCGCCTGTTTTATTCAGGCTTTACAGATTAAACCTAGTCATGGAGATAGTTATAGTAAGATAGCTGATATTTTGGAAAAACAAACCAAGATTGAAGCTGCCAAAAATTGTAGATTTCATAATAATTTACCAAGATATGTATTAGACAAATTTTGTGCTTTAAAACCAGATGATAAAGTTACTTCTAATTCTATAAACAGAATAAATCGAATTAACATATATCCCCCTACTAAAATAGATTTATTACTCTCTCAAAATATAGAGGAAAACCTCCATCCTAATTGGCAAATAAATCAAGTAAAATCAGAAGAAGCATTCTTAGCTATTGTTTCAGAAGGAAGAGCTTGGGGAGATGGATTAAATAGTGCCGTTATTACTTCTGATAATAAACTGGTAACAGATGTATCTTCTGGTGCCGCCGAGCTGATTATTTCTTCACCTAAATTATCCCCAGTTTATCAAATAGATGGAACCGTAGCTTTTCTTTCAGTTAGGTGGGGTGGTGGTGGATATTACCATTGGATGTTTGATATAGTTGCCAGAATCTCTTTACTATATCAAAGCAATATCAATCTATTGAGTATAGATAAGTTTATTTTCAATAAAATACAGACAAAATTTCAGATAGAAACTATTAAAACTTTAGGATTTTCTGAAGACAAAATTTTAGAGAGCTGTAATTATCCTCATATCCAGGCACAGAGATTAATAGTTCCTTCAATTCTCAATAGGGAAGGATTTAGAAATACAAAGTGGGCTTGTGATTTTTTAAAAGAGACTTTTTTGCCAAAAAATTTCCACCAATCATCATTAGCAGAGAGAATATATATAAGTCGCAAACAAGTATCAAAAAGACAAGTAGTTAATGAAGCAGAAGTAGTTAGTCTGTTAGAAAAGTTTGGTTTTAAAGTTATCATCCTAGAGCTAATGTCAATGAAAGAACAAGCATTATGTTTTGCTAATGCTAAAGTTGTAGTAGCACCTCATGGCGCAGGTTTAACTAATCTTGTATTTTGTAGTTCTGGTACTAAAGTTATAGAATTTTTTGATTCTCAATATATGGTTAAATGTTATTGGTTAATTAGTAATGTTTGTAGTTTGGAACATTACCACTTAATAGGTGAAGAATTTGATGATGAATTCTCTGGTAAACCAGCACGGAAAAATATTCTGGTTAATTTGGATAAACTCTTAAGCTTGCTGAAACTGGCAGAAGTGATTTAATTATATAAAAAAAGTAAGTGCTAATTGGCAATAAATTAAGCACTTAACTTAGAAGCTGAATCAGTAACGGTAACTGAATATTTAGACTGTGGTAAAAATCTGCTAAAAATAGATAATTTGGAAAAGGCGATCGCCTGTTTTATTTAATTTATAGAGATTCAAGCTGACTAGATAGCAGAAACTAGAGAAAAATCATCCAGTACAGCGGAAAGAATATATATTAGCCGGAAAAAAGCATCAAACTGACGAATAGTTAATAAACAAGAGGTGATTAATTTATGAGAAAAATTTGGTTTTCAAATTATAACCATAGAATCAATTTCAGTAGCACAACAGAGATCATTACTAGCTCATAGTCAAGTTATAGTAGCAACTTATGGCGCTGGTTTAACTAACCTTGTATTTTGTTATCCTGGAACTAAAGTTATAGAAATTTTGTAAGCATTCATCCGTCAGCTATCAGCTATCAGCTATTAATTTTAGTTTGTGATAAAAGCTTTATTATTCAGAATAAAATCTTACTATAAAAGCCAGTTTTCAAGTCTATATTCCTTTAAATATCCTCCTTAAGGTTGAGGTTTTTATTGCTGAGAGCTGACCGCTAATAGCTAAATGCTTACGAATTTTTTTACCGAGAATATCTAATGAATTATTATTGGCTATTGAATAATATATGTGGTTGGGAAAAATACCACTTAATAGGTGATGAATTTGATGATAACTTCTCTTTTTAACCAGTTAACTAAAGATATTATTGTTGATTTACAAAAACTACTCAACTTAATGAAATTAGCAAAAATAATCTGACCTACATTTGCTCAGAGCTAGAAGGGAAGAACAGGAATAAAAGTAATGATATAATTATCAGTAAGGAGACCAGGAGTAACAGTAAAGTTAATGGAAAATCTAGAAGCAGCAGCATTAAAATTAAATCAAGAAGCGGAATCTTATCTAACTCAAGGAGATTTTGATAAAGCTTATGCTACTTGTTTACAAGCTTTAGAATTAGTTCCTGATTTTGCACCAGTTAGCAATACTATCGGGAAAATCATGGAAAAAATAGATGCTTTAGATTCAGCTATTACTTGGTACAAAAAAGCTATCGAAAAACAACCTAATTTGGCTGAAGCTCATGCTAATTTAGGCGGTATTTATGTCAAACAAAAACTGTGGGATAAAGCTGTTGCCTCTTATGAAATAGCAACCAAACTACAACCAAATTTTGCTAGTGCTTACCGTGCTTTAGCAGAAATATACTATCAAATAGAAAAACCAGAATTAGCAGCTTCTTTTCAATATAAAGCTTTTACTTTAAAACCAGAATTAGCAACAGAACAAGAATATCTGAAATTGGCAAAAACTCTATTAGCATACAACCAAAAAAAAGAAGCGATCGCCTGTTATGAACAATCGCTTAAATTAAATCCAAATCTCTCTCAAGCACATCATAATTTAGGGGAAATTTATAGTGGAGAATTAAAATGGCAAGCAGCTATATTAAGTTATCAAAAAGCTATTAAACTTAACCCAAAATTTTCCTGGTCTCATCATAGTTTAGGTAAAGCTTTTGCCGAACTTCAGCAGTGGGAAAAAGCAATTTCCTCTTATGAAGAAGCACTTCAACTAAATCCTCAAGCTGCTGTTACTTATCATTGTCTAGGAGATGCTTTAGTCAAACAAAAACAATTAGATGCAGCTATTAATGCTTATCAAAAAGCTATAGAATTACAGTCAGAAACTTGGGTAGTTCATCATAAATTAGCTAATCTTTTCCAAGAAAAAGGAGAGTTAGATGCAGCCATTCTTGCCTACTATGAATCTATTAAACTTAATCCTGATTTTCTCTGGTCTTACTACAGTTTAGGAGAAACATTCATCAAACTGAAAAGATGGAATGAAGCAGTAATAGCTTATCTTTATGCGTTTAAAATTAATCAAGATTTGCCGAGTATTTATGAACAACTCGGATATGCTTTGGAAAAACAATCTGAATCAAATATCCAAGAAACTATTAATTATTATTCTGAGATTATTCAAAAGCCTCAACAACAAAAATCTACCTCAAACACAGAATTATTAATTCAGACAGAAGCTCCAGAATTTTACTTAAAACTCGGAAATTTACTAGGGCAAAAAAATTTATTTAATCCAGCGATAATAATTTATAATATAGGTTTGCAGGTGCAAGAAAATCATCCAGAAATTAGCAGCAAACTTACCCAACTAGAAAATAAAAAAAATCAATTAGACCAAGAATTACATGATTGCCAAAATACTATTAATAAAAATCCTAAAAAATTCCTACCTCACTATAAACTAGGAAATATATTACTGAAACTTCAGAGATTAAATCAAGCTGCCGAAGCTTATCTCAAAGCAATTCAAATTAAACCTGAATATCCCTGGTTTTTCTTCTATTCTAATTTATTAAATTTTCTGATTAAACAAGGAAAACTACAGGAAGTATTAGAACTATTTAAACAAATTACCAAAGAAAATTCAGAAAATATTTGGTGTTATGTTAACCTCGGAGAAATTCTCACAGCAACAGGAAACTTAGATGAAGCAATCAAAAATTATCAAACAGCTTCCTACAATAAAACTCGTCAATCTCATCCTACTTTTGTTGAACAAAATTGGGATTTAAAAAATACTAATGGTCCGAACTTTATTATTATTGGCGCTCAAAAAAGTGGTACAACTTCCCTAGAAAATTATATTGCTCAACATCCCCAGGTAATACCTGCAATTAAAAAAGAAACTCATTTTTGGTATAGAGATTTTGATAAAGGAATTAATTGGTATCTCGCACACTTTCCTCCTATTCCTAAATCAGAAAATTTTATCACTGGAGAAGCAACTCCTAACTATCTAGAAAATTATCAAGCTGCGGAGCGAATATATAATGTATTTCCCGAAGTAAAATTGTTAGTAATTTTGAGAAATCCTGTAGATAGAACATTCTCTCAATATAATCATTGGGTTAGGTTAAATTGGGAGGAACGTTCCTTTGAAACAGCTATAAATTCAGAGTTAGAAATACTCAGGAAAAATTCCGAAAAACCTCAAGGGGATAAAAATTATTGGCAACAACCAGGCAACTATATAGGGCGTGGTATTTATGTAGAATTTATCAATAAATGGTTAGCAGTATTTCCCAGAGAAAAAATGTTGATTTTAAAAGGAGAAGACCTTTATCAAAAACCTGTAGAGACGATGAAACAAGTATGGAAATTCTTAGGATTATCAGAACATCAACTGCCTGAATATAGAAAGTTAAATCCAGGACATTATTCACCAATAAGTGATGAGATGCGCCAGAAATTGAGTGAATATTTTCAACCTCATAATCAAAGATTAGAGGAATATTTAGGAATGCAATTTGACTGGGAATAGAGAGCGTTTATAAACAAAACTTTAAGCCCTTTTAGCGTGGGTTAGGGGGGCATAGGACTATAATTTTTCGTGTTTTAAGGTGCGCCGTAACCCACCCAATAGCAAGATTTTTCCGTTAATATTTACTTGATAAATGCTTTCTCAGAAGTTGCTTCAGTTTCCTGGAATAGTTACAATAAAAGTAAGTAAAATTAAACTATATCATTATTAGTTAAAGGAGCAGATTATGCCAAGAGATAGGATTTTAAAAGGGAAAGACCTAAAGATGCTGACAAAAACTCAGAAAAAAGACATTAAATGGACTCCTAAAAAATTAACTCTGTTTGGAATAGGCTTATTAATTCCCTATACAGCAATATTCGTCTATGTTATATCTTTTGGAGTTCCTTTAGGTTTAATACTTGTAATGATAGCAGTTCCTATTGTATTTTTTGGAGGTTTTTCTCTACTATACTTTTTAACAAAAAATCTGTGAAAAAGTGAGTAGGGAGTAGGGAAAACCCTTCCTCTTGATTTAGTACCAATTTTATAAACTTAAGCTGAACAGCTTATCTTATTAAAGTTATATGACTTCATTCTTGAGATATAATATGTAGTCATACTTGAGGAAGTTGTATAATTTTCCTATTTTGAAACTGGTATTTAGATAGACTTAATAATAGCAAGAATTTTCCTTTGTGCTTAAGTCTAACTAAAAGTTTACATCCACATGGGAAAAGGATTTAATTCCTCTTCCTTGAAAGAATCTTTTAACCATCCCATTTTAACAGGAACATCATATAGTCTTCCTAATCCTAACCGCTTCCACATATGACGCATTCCAGGAACAATTACCTTAGCTACTCTTAACCCCACATCACTACGAGTTTGGTCTAAAACTAACAATTCCATATCATTTTTCTCAACAATTTGCTGACACAATTTAACATCTTCTAGTAAATCATCACTAGCTAATGGAAAATAATCACTACTTTTTTTAGAAATAACTTGATTATTAGGAACCAAATAAGGTTGATTCATTAAAGTGGCAGTTTTCCACCATTCCACTGCTAATAGATCAGCAGATGGGGGATATTTTGTTGTTCCATTATTTTGAAATGATAGTACATTAGGTAATATTTGATTCGCCTCAGTTAAGGCTCGACTAATAGCGATTTCTGCATCAAAATGCGCCCCATATCCTAATACAATATCTTCTACTTCTCTATCTTTTCTAGGACTAATAGCTGCAAAACAAGGAATATTCAAATCGCTCGTAATATCCAACACCCATAAATCCCGATTCAGACTTTGATAATATTGTTTTAACTGTTGAAAATAAGGTTGTTCAAAACTGTCTAAATCTACTTGAGGTTTTGACAACCGATTATACCACCATAAAGCCACACAATCCCTTTCCACTAACTCCATAAACCCTTGTAAAATTGCTTCCTCTATCGTATTTCCTGCCGCACATCCATTAGAATCTGCCCAACAATCTAAATAATCAGATTCAGCATACCCATAGTAACAGTAAGCAGTAGGTATATATTTAAAGTCTTGAGCAGTTAAAGACCATACCGGAGTCCAACTAATTACTCTTGTTTCATCAAAAGGTTCTGGTACTTTTTGAAACCACCCTTTACACTCAATATTCCATTCTTTTCGATTTTGATATTGTTGCTCACTAAAAATCATGCACTGATTAGGATGAATAGCTTGATCTACTAAATCTTGATAGCTCCCTTTTTCTCTAATTTCATCTCCTTGAAACACCCCAGAATAACGTTCTATCGCTTCACAAAAACCACTAGCTCTTGATTGACTATCAGTTCTTCCTTTCCCCGAACTTCTTCCTCCCATATTTTTACGCAAGCCATCTAAATCGTCAAAAACATTACGAAAATGATGTCTAGCAACATAAGTATGAAGTAATCCTTGACTAGGAATTTTAGCTAATTCTCGCACCACACCGGTAATCGGACTAATATGATGTTGATACTTTCTCAAAGTTTCTTCAGGAGAACAAAAACGATGCCCGCCATCCGCAGTAAAGGCTTTTTTTCGATGCCCTAAAACTACTGGTAAAGGTTGTTTTGTAAATGTTTTTCCACAACTAGAACATTGAGGGCGTTTTACCAAAATATGGTTTTGAATTTGTAGAGTTAGGTGGTCATAAGTAATCAAATTTCCTTCTAATCTAGGATTACTTTTTTGGATAATCAATTTGAAAATTTCTGTGGCAGCTATGGTTAAAGTTTTTTGAATTGTTGCCTGAGAAAAATAGAGGGGAGGTGTTAAAAGTTTTGCCTGTTCTTTCTTTCTATTAATAAACTCTTCAATAGGTCGATTGTCTCGCCAACGTTGTGCAAAACAATCCCAACATCCTGTTTGATTAGGTTTGAATAAAGGACCTATCCAAGAGATAGTTCCTAATGGTTTGATTAACATCCAAGGAGCTTCAGATGCTAAAGCTTGTCGATTAAATTCAGCTAAATCAGGATGGAGATAATCGTCAGTCAAAATGATTGTTAAGTCTCCTGCATCAGCTACTTGAATTTGAAAAGTTTTTAATAGGTTAATCAAATATTCGTCTGTTACTGTACCTAATGTTTTGATTGTAATTTTAGTTGATTGTAATTGTTCGTAAGCTTGGGATTGAGAAATACCAAGATGATGGCAAAGAATGGCTAAGTTAGAAGGTAATAATTCATTTTTTTCTAATAGGTATCCTTGTTTTTGTAGCTGAAAGAGAGCTTCTTGAATTTTTATGGTAAAGTTCAGCATCTCTTGGAATAAATTGGGATTGTCTGGTGTTAAGTTTTTCTCTTGGAGAATTTCTAATTGGAGAATATCTATAATTTCATCAACATTTCGTTGACCATCAATTAATTTAACTAAGCGATAATAAAGGGGGTTTTGTAAACAGACGGATTCTCTTTCGGATATGAAAAATACTGTATCTGGTTCTAGGGTTTCAACTAAGTAAGCGGGATTAAGGTTAGGTTTATTGAGCATATTTCTCAAATTATTTTGCCAAAATAATTTTATTCTATAGAAGCTATTTAGTATCTTTGCTCGGGATTAAATTTTTGAGTTACGAGTCGGGAGTGGAATAGAGATAATACAGAAAAAAGATTGAAAAATTCTCCCTTACTTCCCTACTTTTAAGATTACCTAGTAGAGCAATAATTAATTCATTTACTGAAGCACCCCGCCATGGCGATGGGTCGTGGAATTTTCCTTCTATTACCTAATAGTGGAATGATTTATTCATTTTCTGAAGCACCCCGCCATGACGATGAGTCGTGGAATTTTCTTTCTATTGCGTATAGAGCAATAGTCAATTCATTTGCTGAAGCACCCCGCCATGGCGATGAGTCGTGGAATTTTCTTTCTATTGCGTATAGAGCAATAGTCAATTCATTTGCTGAAGCACCTTGGTCGAGGTGATGAGTCGTACAATTTTCCTTCTATTACCTAGTAGAGCAATAGTCAATTCATTTGCTGAAGCACCCCGCCATGGCGATGAGTCGTGGAATTTTCTTTCTATTACCTAGTAGAGCAATAGTCAATTCATTTGCTGAAGCACCCCGCCATGGCGATGAGTCGTGGAATTTTCCTTCTATTACCTAGTAGAGCAATAGTCAATTCATTTGCTGAAGCACCTTGGTCGAGGTGATGAGTCGTACAATTTTCCTTCTATTACCTAGTAGAGCAATAATTAATTCATTTGCTGAAGCACCCAGACAGAGGTGATGGGTCGTGAACCATTTTAGCTGTGTCGATCTACTACAAACATTTTCATTTTCTCAAGCTCCAAAAAAATCCCAAAGAATAGTTGGTTGCATCCTGACAATTTTTGTGATACCATAAAATTTGGATGGTGTTGTTCGCCCACGCCCATGACTTTTTATTCAACTGCGGAATCAAGCTACAGCCTAATATAAATTTTTAAATTAACTCTGACAATTTTCTATGCTTAAAGGCTACCAAATTATTGATGCAGACTCCCATGTAATTGAGCCTCCCCAGATGTGGACAAAATACATCGAACCTCAATTCCAGGAATTTGCCCCCTCCCCAGATATGAAAATCAAAGGGGAAGCGATCGCCGAAAAAATCTCCCAACAAGTAGAAAAAGAGGGAAATAGGCAAATGATGGAAGCTCACCCCCATGCTTATTTAAACCACTACGATGTAGAATCCCACGTCCAAGTAATGGTACAAATGGGAGTAGATATTGCCTTTATTTATCCGACTTCTGGACTTTGGTTATTTGCCATTGATACTTTGCCCCCAGAAGTCATCGGTGCTTTTACCCGTGCCTATAATACTTGGTTGTATGAGGAATTTTGTAGCTATGACCCCAGTCGGTTAAAAGGAGTCGGCGCCATGAATCTCCATGACCCCCAAGAGATGGTGAAAGAGCTACATCGAATTGTAAATTTTGGCTGGAAGGCAGTTTTTTTGCGTCCTAACCCCGTCAAAGGAAGAATTTTGAGCGATTTGGCATATGAACCATTTTGGAGTGCCTGCGAAGAATTAGATATAGCAGTAGGTATTCACGAAGCAACCCATAGTCGCTTACCCACTACAGGAGCAGATAGATTTAACAGTCGTTTTGCTCTCCATGCTTGTTCTCACCCGATGGAACAGATGATGGCCATGTTGGCCTTAATTGAAGGAGGAGTATTAGAGCGTCATCCGAAATTGCGGGTAGGATTTTTAGAATCTGGTTGTGGTTGGCTTCCCTATTGGTTATGGCGGTTGGATGAAGAATACAAAAATTTGTATTGGGAAGTCAAAGATACGGTAAAATTCATGCCGTCTGAATATTTTCGCCGTCAATGTTATATTAGCGTTGACCCATCTGAACCTTATCTGACTCAGATTATTGAGTTTATCGGTTCTGATAATTTAATTTTTGGTTCAGATTATCCACACATGGATCATCAGCCAGATATTGTGAAAAATGTTGTAGAACTTGAGGGAAAGTTATCTCAGGAGATAGTGAAAAAAATTGTTGGGGATAATCCTAGACGTTTCTATGATTTTGAGTAATTGAGTTATTCATTAGAGTTGTTGGGAATTAAGCACAAAAAATGCCTAAAACCCTTATCAATAAAGGCTGACAGGGGATTTGACCCCTGAGATACTGAAACCCTTATATAGGAAGCTTTTGAGCATTTTAAATTTTTATTTCCAAACAACTCTATTATTGGGGAAAGAACAAACTTTATAATTCATCAAGGAGCAATAATGTATGTCGAGAAGATTGATTTTGAAGTATCAGAATTATTTGGCAAGTTTAGCAAAAGATCGAAATCGGGGCTGTGATGATACAACAACGACTGGTAAAATAATACAGCGGATGCTTCAACAGGTAAAAGTAATTTCTATATTAATTACATATATATGGAGGTATAATCAGCCAGGTTCTACCAAAAAGCAGTTATTGACAGCTCAAAGGTTGCAATACTATTTCCGACATACTGTTCCCGATCCAGAATGGGATAAAAATCCAGAAGTAAAAGAACTCTTTCCTGGTGTTACTAAGCCTCCAGTGCTCGAAGATTTAATGGGCGCTGAACTTAATCACGATACTATTCCAGGTGAAGTATTGAGTACTGTTTTTGATAATCCCATAAATTATGAATTTCCGATTTTTGAAAAGATAGCTATTGATTACAAGTTGGTATCATTTGAAATTGATACTGGTATATTTAACGGCTGGATCACAGATCCTGACGCAAATTCTCCTAATATGTTGACAGTCGTGATTGCCTTCCCTCCTCGCCCAGCACTTGGTGATGCAACGGTAACAAATACTGAATTGGAAGAGTGGATCGAGGATCGAATCCCGAATAAATTTATGTCTGATAACCCTTATATTCCTACCTGTAGTTGTTAGCCATAGAAGTTACCAAAAATTTTGGTTTAATGGCCAGGGGGGAAATTCTGTCCTCTGCTGTGAATGAATGACCCTATCGGAAACCTGTATAAGATCATCGATTCATATAGATAACCGTAGGTTTCTAAGAACGGAACGGCATCACTATGTATACAAACTGCTAAGTTGGGAAATCTCGCCTTGTTGTCCAAACGCCACATTAGGAGTATTTCAAAGTCTCATCCTAGCAGTAAAGGAATTAACGTTGAATAAAGAAATTTTAATAATCTCTCATTAACCAAGAATGCTTTTAATGGGAGGTTATTTTCTTTATTTACCCTTGGCAATAGGCAACAGGGAGAAGCAAAACCTGATTATGTAATATAACTAATATATAGATACAGCTCTTTGGATAACAATTAAGTAAAATAATTGGAACAATAAACTTTGAGCAAATCAGGAATGAATTCTACTTACTATTTTTAGTATACTGATTAATCGTACAAAGAGCTGTAGATCGAACTTTAAGCTCCTCTAAACTGACTCCATATCAACTATGAACTATGCCAATAATAATAATTATCAGATTATCGGAAAAATCTATGAAAGTGCTAACTCCTTAGTTTATCAAGGTATTCTCACAGCGGATAATCAACCTATTATTATTAAAATCCTTCAGGAAAACTATCCTACTCCTTCAGAACTAACCCGTTATAAACAGGAATATGAAATTACTCGTTCTTTGAATAATGTAGATAGTATTGTTAAAGCTTATGATTTACAGCGATATAAGAATAGTTTAGTAATGCTTTTAGAGGACTTTGGCGGTCAATCTTTAAAGTTATTATTGTCTCAGAGTCAATTAAGTTTAGAAGAATTTCTGACAATTGCTATTAAGATAACTGAAAGTTTAGCAACAATTCATACAAATAATATCATCCACAAAGATATTAATTCTTCTAATATTATCTATAATCCTCAAACAGGTCAACTAAAAATCATCGACTTTGGGATTTCTACCCGCTTATCCCAAGAATTTCTGAGAGTTCTTCCTCCTCATCAACTAGAAGGAACTTTAGCATATATCGCCCCAGAACAAACAGGTAGAATGAACCGAGGAATAGATTATCGCAGTGATTTTTATTCTCTTGGTGTGACTTTTTATGAACTTTTAACTAATCAACTTCCTTTTGAAACAACTGACCCCATGGAGTTAGTTCATTGTCATATTGCACAACAACCTTTACCACCCCATGAACTAAATCCTAATATTCCTAATTCTGTATCTAATATTGTTATCAAATTGTTAGCTAAAGCTCCAGAGGAAAGATATCAAAATGCTTTGGGAATTAAAGCTGATTTAGAAACTTGCCTTCATCAATTAAAGTCTCTAGGAAAAATTTCTCAGTTTGCTTTAGGAAGTCAGGATATTGCGGAGAAGTTTCATATTCCTCAAAGACTCTATGGTCGAGAACAGGAAGTCGCTCAACTTTTAAGTACGTTTGAGAAAGTTACTGAAGGTATAAGGGAAATGATTCTAATTTCTGGTTATTCAGGGATTGGTAAATCTGCTTTGGTTAATGAAATTCATAAACCTATTACACGGCAACGAGGAGAGTTTATTAGTGGTAAGTTTGACCAATTTCAGCGAGATATTCCTTATTCAGCTATTTCTCAAGTTTTTCAAGATTTAATCCGTAAATTACTAAGTGAACCAGAAATAATTCTACAAAGTTGGAGAAAGAAAATTTTAGATGCTTTAGGAAGTAATGGTCAAATTATTATTGATGTGATTCCTGAAGTTGAAAAAATTATTGGTCAACAACTACCTGTTGAACAGTTAGGTGGAACTGAAGGTCAAAATCGCTTTAATTTATTTTTTCATAGATTTATGGAGGTTTTTTGTCGGAAAGAACATCCTTTAGTTATCTTTATTGATGATTTACAATGGGCAGATTTACCTTCTCTGAATTTAATTGAGCAATTAATGTCAGATTCTGAGAACAAATATTTGCTGATGATTGGAGCGTATCGAGATAATGAAGTTAGTTTAACTCATCCTTTAGTAAATACTTTAGAGAAAATTAAGCAAGCTAAAGTTGTAGTTAATGAAATTACTCTTTCTCCTTTAAAATTTATCCACATAAATCACTTAATTGCTGATACTCTAAGTTGCAGCTTAGAGGTTGCAAAACCTTTGGCTGAGTTAGTTGGGAAAAAAACTGGTGGTAATCCTTTTTTCTTGACTCAACTTCTCTATTCTTTGTACCAAGAAAATTTAATAGTATTTCAACTTCCTCAATCTTTTGTTAATGCAGAATATAATCAAAAATGTTATTGGAAATGGGATATAGAGCATATTGAAAGGGTATCTATTACTGATAATGTGGTTGAATTAATGGTAAGTAAAATTGAAAAGTTAGAGCTGAAAACTCAAAATATTCTCAAGTTAGCGGCTTGTATTGGGAATCAATTTAATTTAGAAATTCTGGCGATTA
>JBFRWR010000546.1:0-19566 GCA_051439685.1 Trichodesmium sp. | reverse complement strand
AATAGGTCGCGACAAATCAAAAAGTAGATAAAAAAGTTGAAACTCTTACCTGTTGCCTGTTGCCTTCTGGAGCTGTTGCCTAAAAGGCAGTAAGATTTTTGCCACGAATAAAATAGGATTGCTATATTATTTATTATCAAATTAGAGTCATAGTCTAAGTTATTTGATTGAAATTCTAGAATCCGAGAATTTCAAGTCAAAACTTACAAAATTTCACATGATTAAATCCAGTCAAAATTTTGAACATTGGTAAGTATTTCCTGGAGAATACTCTGGCAAAAGTTATTAATAGTCAGCTATTCTTTATGAATGCTCCACAAAAAACATTTTAATTAATCAAATAAGAATTTTTTTATAATTTTGAAGTTGCCAAGATATAGTCATTATGAATAATACTGGAACCAGTTTTTCTTTACCTAGAAAGGGTTTCAGCAAAAAAAGAGTTTCATCCTTATTTGAAATGACTATAGCAAGCAATTCATATTTATAACTTCGATAAAATATATCAATATAAATAATTCCTTTTTAGGTTAAATAAGTATAGTTTAGTTGTAACTTTTAATTCACCTTGAAGACTAATTCCTACTTCCAGGATAGCGAGATAATAAGTTAATAATTTATAGCTGATGCTGACGGCTGAATACTTACATACTAATTGATTATTTAAACCCTATACTCATGTAGTTTGAATAGAGAATAAACCTAAAAAGTAACTTGTCAATACTTACAAAAATTGCCAAAACTTAAATCAATAAAATTATTTGTTGTTCATAAATATTGAACATATTATTATATCCTAATAAAGAATTTGTACTTAATCAATTCGTCGATTAGCATCCAAGGAAAATATTAATAAATGCTCAACGGTTTCATCTTAGTGCCACTGATTGGTGCTGGTATAATTAGTTTTTGGCCAAGCACTCTGTCGGCAAAAACGGCCCGCCAACTAGCTCTAATAGTTGCCATAATTAGTTTATTGTGGTCCTTCGTCCTACTAAGCCAATTTGATCCACAAGAGCCAAATCAACAATTTGCAATCTTAATCCCTTGGATAGACTCCCTAGGATTAAGTTACTCCCTGGGAGTAGACGGTTTGTCCCTGCCATTAATAATATTAAACGGTCTCTTAACCACAATTGCCATCTACGCTACCGACGAATCTATCAAAAGACCACGTTTCTATTACTCCTTGATACTATTATTAACACTAAGCCTATTTGGAGCCTTTCTTGCTCAAGACTTATTGCTGTTTTTCCTTTTCTATGAACTAGAACTAATTCCTCTATATCTATTGATAGCCATTTGGGGAGGGCCAAGAAGAGATTACGCATCCACAAAATTTCTGATTTACACAGCAATTTCTGGAATTTTTGTCCTAGCTGGGTTCCTGGGGGTAGCTTGGTTAAGTGGTTCCTCAAATTTTGCTTATGATCAAGCAGTTGCTCATACCCTACCTTTAGCAACTCAACTATTTTTATTAGGAGCAATAGTCATTGGGTTTGGGATTAAAATTCCTCTAGTTCCCTTCCATACATGGCTACCAGATGCTCACGTTGAAGCGTCAACACCAATTTCTGTACTTTTAGCAGGGGTGCTGCTCAAACTAGGAACTTATGGTTTGCTGAGATTTGGATTAAATATGTTTCCTAAAGCTTGGGTATATATTTCTCCCTGGTTAGCAATATGGGCAATAGTAAGTGTGCTTTATGCTTCATTAAATGCGATCGCCCAAAAAGACATGAAAAAAATGGTGGCCTACAGTTCAGTTGGTCATATGGGTTATATTTTATTAGCTAGTGCAGCAGCAACTCCCTTAAGTATCTTGGGTGGAGTATTCCAGATGATCAGCCACGGTCTAATTTCTGCTTTACTCTTTTTATTAGTGGGAGTAGTTTACAAAAAAGCAGGAACTCGCGATATAGATATATTGCGTGGTTTGTTAAATCCAGAACAAGGCTTACCCACGATTGGTAGTTTAATGATTATAGGAGTAATGGCAAGTGCTGGTATTCCGGGAATGGCTGGATTTATTTCTGAATTTTTAGTATTCCGAGGCAGTTTCAATGTTTTTACAGTTCCTACGCTTCTGTGTATGATTGGCACAGGATTAACATCAGCCTATTTTTTACTATTAGCTAACCGAGTATTTTTTGGCAGGTTATCTCCCACAGTAATAAATCTCCCCCCTGTAGAATGGTCAGATAGAATTCCAGCAATTATTTTGGCAATTTTGATTGTTATTTTAGGAATACAACCCAACTGGATAGTACGTTGGACTGAAACTGAAGCAAATAGAATGGCTAAAAGTCAAACGATATTATCACAGGTAATTAATCAACCTCAAATTTATCCTCAATCTTTACTGATTAACTATTCTCAAAAAACCCCATCTTTAAAATCAGAACTTTAAAGTAGTGCTCAACACTCAGCACTTCAGCAAACCTCTGAGTGAGGAACTATGTTATCAGCTTGGGGTCTATAATAGGGGATTAAAACCCCTAAAAAAGGTAAGCATTTAGCAGTCAGCGCTCAGCAATCAGCTAATAGCTTCATTACAATTAGAGTTGATAACTAGAGCTAGTCGCTATTGTGCTTCAATTCTCTGGTGAAAAATATAGTAGTATAGTAGAAATTCAGCAAATGTTTGCTTTATTCATTAAAAAGCTGTTAACGAAGTTCCTCCGTAGGAGGCTAGCTGATAGCTAATAGCTGAATGCTTATTAAAAAAGCGCACCACTAATTTTTCAAACATCTCAATCTTTAAAACTGATAGCTGGTTAAAATTTTTCATAATAATTCTCTACTTATAATTATTTTTTTTGTGATATTCAGTCAATTAAAACCAGTCAAATTTAGATAAAAAAATTATGACAAATACAACTACAACTTTACAATCTAAAAGTCATCCACTTTCAACTTATATTAATCGTTTAAAATCTGGTCAAGCTCTACTCAAAGATACCCCAGAAAATGTCTTAGAAGTTGTCGGCATTTTAAAAAGTTATGGCATTGTATTAGATGCTTATTCCAAAAATCTCAATTACATTGCCGAATATCAATTTTTAGAAATGTTTCCCTTTTTTAAATACTTCAACGGCAAAATTTCACCAGGTAAATTACTCAAGTTTTGGTGGCACGACAGAATTAATTATGAGTATGCAGAATATTGCATGAGAGGAATGTTATGGCATGGAGGTGGAGGTCTCGATCAATATTTAGATTCAGCAGAATTTAAACAACTAGGAAAAGCTGCAATAGATGCCAAAATTAAAGGTAATTTGATATTAATCACACTGAATAAATTATTTGCAGAATTTTTTCCAGAGCTGGTACGGCAACAAGCTTATTATAGTGGTTTAGGTCAATTTTGGCGGGTAATGAGTGATATTTTTATGACTTTATCCGATAAATATGACCAGGGTAAAATAACATCTATTCCTCAAGTAGTAAATCACATTTTGTCAGGGTTAGTAGCAGCAGCAAATTTACCAATTACCTTCGCTGTAAATATCAAAGGAAAACGTTATGAAATAATTCCTGAGTCAGTAGGTTTAACCTTCTTAGCAGATACAGCAGTTCCCTATGTCGAAGCAGTATTTTTCCGGGGAGCGCCATTTTTAGGAACAGTTTCATATAATGCTCAAGCGCAACAAATTAACCATGAGCAAAGTCAATTTACTTACGGTGCTTTATATGCCGATCCATTACCTATTGGCGGTGCAGGAATACCACCCACATTATTAATGCAAGATATGCGACATTTTTTACCAGATTATTTGTTAGAAGTTTATCACAAAACTAACCGAGGTACAGATAATTTAAGAGTCAAAATTTGTGAGACTTTTCAAAAGTCAATGTTTTGCGTTACAACTGCTGCAGTTTTAGGTTTAGCTCCTCATCCTTTAGACACAGAAAATCCAGAGGAACAAACAGCAAATCAAGCTTATTTAGAAAGTTGGATGGATAGATTTTTAACATCAAGATTACAAGATGTTAATAATTAGGGTTTCCGCTCAAAAGTCTTTTTGTGAAGGTAGGGAGTAGGGAGTAGGGAGTAGGGAATAGGGAGTAGTGAAGAGTCAAGATAAACATGGAGTTCGATAGAAGGTATTCAGAAAAATTATCCCTTGCTCCAACCTCCCCAACTCTTACCCAAATACTAACTTTTTGGGCAAGAGCTGCTCAAAATATCCTATTTTTTCTGGACTTCAAAATGCTCAAACTTTTAGCTGCCAATACTTTTATCTTTAATCAGCAAACCCTAGTTAGATATAGCAATTCCTGTACTTGTGAGGTACAAAATTCTAGGCTTTAGGGAACAGGGAACAGGGAACAGGGAACAGGGAAATAGGATAAAATATAGATTTATCTGATGACTCTGGAAAACACTATATTTTAGAGACTGTTTGTAAAATAATTCTTACGAGAGCTAACAAGTGACTAAAATCTAAAAGCGGTAATACTTCAAGGGATTGAAAGAAGGTAGATAGAGAAGCATTCAGTACATATATTCCTAGATTTTTCAGCGACAAATATTTGTTTTTATTTCTTCAGACCTCCATACCTATTCCCTATTCCCTATTCCCTCTCTCCTTTTTATATTTCCTGATACATTCAATCTCTTAGAAATTAACAATTAATAGTTAATAATTACAAAGAAAGTTTTCTATCAAATCCCCTTGCTTCGAGTGTTATAAGAAACCAAGTTTGTGGGAGGTTAATGTTAGTATTGTAGAGCATTTGAGACAAACCCGGTTTCTCTGCTTAACAATTAATAGTTAATAATTACAAAGAAGATTTTAAACCTAAAAATTTACCACTATCCTCATCCCAAATGATTTGTAAGAAAAACTGTAGAGGTTTCGATTAGGGGTTTGGAGACCAAACCCCTACAAAGAAATTGAGAATTAAATAAAATCCAGTTTAAATAATTCAGATGATGTGAGAATTACGCAATTCAAACTCTTTATAAGTAACATCCTCATACCTTAATTTTTCACTTCAGCAATTTCTATTACTCTACTATTCCAGTCTTTAACCAATAAATTAAGAGGTTTTTCTGACCTAATCTTATACTTAAGACCACGCATTTGTACACGCATTAAAACTTGTTCCAAACAATCCTTATCAAAACAAACATGACGTTGACGATTTTTTTGACCAAGACTTGCTCCACTAATAATATGTAGTTGAGTATTCTTCATTAATTGATACCACAAACCATCTGAAGTTGCTGTGCTGGGATTAGTAGTGCTTGGTCTGGTATAATCATTAGATAAATATAGTGGGTCAATGCCAGTTGCTCCTAATGTTTGTTCATAATTATAGTAGTAATGTAAGGGGACTTCCGCTAATGGCAACTCCAACATTCCTTCGTAAAATTGTTGGGCGATCGCCAAGTCGGAAACCATAATTGTGTGAACTTTTGGTGCGCTGGTGAGAAACATCCACATAGCTACAGCATAAGCAGCTAATAGCATTACCATAATCCCTTGGGTAGAAAATAGACTATCTAGGGGTAATTCTGGTAAAAAAGCACTGAGAGGTAACTGGGGAAACAAAAATGCCATAGACTTTAAGAATAACATTAATAAAAATTAATTTTTGTCTAAATAATGACTATTTAATAAACTAATTAAATTGTAAGTCTAGTCTTATAATTATCATATATTAGCAAATTTAGTTTTGTTTTGATGATGATACAAAATTTTCTGAATCAAAGATAATTATAATTTTTGTCTGTTATCTTAATCTACTATTTACTCCCTGTTACCTATTGCTTTCCTCGAAAATATAATACTAATTCACTTCAAATAACAAACAAATACTTTTTCACTTATACAGCCATCTGAAATATACAGGAGTTTCCTACTTGATTTGGTGACTATAATTAGGGATGGCTGATTAAATCTTAAAGTATTGACAAATAAAGACTTTAGCCTTTTTCAGACGAAAAAACTAGCAGCTTTTCGGTTTGCCAAGTTCAAAAATTTCGTATTTTAGGCAGACAACAGCAAAAAAACAAGGGAAAATTCTGACTCCTGACTCCTGACTCCTGACTCCTACCCTTACCCAAAGACTTTTTTCAGCAAGACCTAATTATATAGGAGTAGAGAAGAAGGAAAAAGTGATAGAGATTAATATTGAAATGTACCTCAATATTTTACAAAGCGCTGTAAATTACTATAAGCAAATATAATTTATTATGAGCTATCTGAGAATATTTGTCTATGGTACTCTGAAACCTGGAGAAGCTAACTACCAATCATATTGCACTGAGAATATTGTAGAGTACCTTCCCGTAGTGGCAAAAGGTCTTTTGTACGAACTACCAATTGGTTATCCAGCAATGACAATAGGGGATAGAATTGTACATGGATTTGTATTATCATTCAA
Organism: Trichodesmium sp.; assembly: GCA_051439685.1. Taxonomy (GTDB): domain Bacteria; phylum Cyanobacteriota; class Cyanobacteriia; order Cyanobacteriales; family Microcoleaceae; genus Trichodesmium. The sequence goes on along the minus strand of JBFRWR010000546.1, from coordinate 13,170 downwards.
AAATCCAGAAATTTTGTTAGATTTAGATAATTTAGAAGATTATCATTCTGAACGCCCTCCAGAAATGAATGAATACCAGAGACAAAAAATTCAAGTATTTACCTCTAATGGACAAAACTTTGGGATGGTTTGGAGTTATTTAATGTTACCAGAAAAAGTTAAGTTACTTAATGGTAAAAATTTACCTAGTGGATTTTGGACAGGTAAAAATTAAAACAAAGTAATCAGAGTTTGATAAATGTAAGTTAAGTGCTTATCCAAAATTAATTACATATTAGTGCTTATAGAAAATTCATTACACATTTTATTATATATCTCCGCTCTTATCCATAAATGATCGTTTTTTTCCCTATTCCCTATTCTCTCTGTCAACTAGGAAATTCCTAAAATCACGACTACTTACATATAATGTATGGTATATTATTTAATCCCTTTTTTTCTCAATTCTTCCCGTTTCCTTACTTAGATTATTTTTCAGATTCTTGTTTAAGAATAGTAATAAGATGATAATTAAATACTAATTTTCTACAGGTGCAGTAGGAGCTTCAGGAATTTTAAATAATGGTTGATTAACAGTTAGCATCACATTATTAGGATTAACTATATCTATAACAGGCTCATTCAAACCAATTTGTAAAGTTTCAGATTCAGAAACCTTAGCCAACTGAATTACAGGAGAACGAGTAGCAGAAATAATACCCGATATAGCAGCTATACATAGAGCAGCAATAGCCCCACCACCTAACACCAACTTCCTTTTTGATCGACGATCAATTTTGTCAAATACTTGATCAACTGTTTGATCTATAGGTTGTACTGCTGGAGTTATTGGCATTCTTTGAAACTCAGAATGTAGTTGCAATAATCTCTGATAAAGATGTCTAGTAACTGGATCTGTAGCAATTAAAGCTTCTACTTCCTGACGTTCTAATGGTGTCACCTCACCATCTAAATACGCACTTACTAATTCAAACTTTTCTTGTTTCATAGTTTTTGTCTCACCCTGAAGTTCATCTGAATCAAAATTTTTACTCATATTCACACCAAACAAAAATCAAGACTTTTAAATTATTTAATTAAATAATTAACTTGGTTAATATCTTTACTTCAAATTAAAAAATCAGAGCAAATTTTTTAGACATTAACAATCAAATAGAATTGATTATTTTTACAGGAGAAAAAATCAAATATCTAAATATTTTTGGAGCTGTAATTGTAATCTTTGTCTAGCTCTAGCAATTCTTGATTTAACAGTTCCTAGAGAAACCCCAGTAATTTCTGAAATTTCTTCATAAGACAAACCTTCAATTTCTCTCAAGACAATAGTTACTCTAAATACTTCAGGTAAATTAGAAATTGCATCCCTAAGACGAGCATAAAATTCTTGTGTCGTCAACTCTTCTTCTGGCCCAGGAGTATCTGTAGCAATTTCCCAATCAATAATACCATCATCTAAAGCTAGAGGGGCATCTAAAGATAAAGGAGGAGTGACTCGTTTTCTTTTACGCAACTCATCATAAAATAAGTTAGTCGTTATCCGACTTAGCCAACTTTTAAACTTAGCTGGTTCTTGTAAACTTTTAATATTTCGGTAAACACGAATCCAGACTTCTTGAGCTAAATCTGAACGATCTTGCCATTCGGGGGCTAAATGATACAAAATTTTGTCCACATGGAGTTGATACCGATGTAGAAGTTCTGTAAATAGAGTTCGATCTGGTTTACTACCTTGTTGGCAGCCTAATACTAGATCATAATTAGATAGTTTTTCTGGTGGCAATTCCACTTGCGAAAAGGTTGCATCAACCTTAGACCAAGGTACAGATATATATTGACTCATCCACGGAATTGGCTCAATAGCTTAATAGTTTTTATTGAGCTAATTAGCTCTACTTGTTAAAGTAGACGATAAATATTGGATAGAGTTCCCAATTATTCCTCTTCGCAGGCGCCTATATTTACCCAACTACTAGAACCATTCGCCCAATGTTCTTTTTTCCAGATAGGTGCTGTATGTTTCAAAGTATCAATGGCATAACGACAGGCCGCAAAAGCTTCTGCCCGATGTGGACAACCTACGGCCACTAACACACTTATTTCACCAATATTTAAACGTCCCACCCGATGATGAATTACAACTTTCTTGGTATCTGGCCATTGACTCCGAATTTCTCTAGAAATTTGCTCAAAGACTTTGATGGCCATAGGTTGATAAGCTTGATATTCTAGGGTAATTACAGGTTTACCATCTGTTTGATTACGAACCGTACCACTCATTAAGACTACAGCGCCATTAGCAGGATCGTCTGTTAAGGCGTAAATATCTGCAATTGATAAAGGAGCTATGGTAATAGCAAAGTTATCGTTTTTTTGTTCTGTTTGAGTTGGCAAATGAGCTGTTAAATTAGGGTTCATTGGATTAGTAATATTTTGGGAAAATAATATTATAAATATATAGCAATCCTATTTTATTTGCGGATAAAAATCTTACTGCTTTTAGGGAAAAGGGAACGTAAGCATTTAGTTATTAGAGGTCAGCTCTGACTACGGAATGCTGCGCCAACAACTTTTTAATGAACGATGTAATTCGATAGACTATTAAGGTTAACTGATGGATTTTTACCCATACTTTTAATTCTATAAAATCTCTAAATTGCTTTTTCCTCTCTTAAAGGTAATAAAGGTGAGATAGCAATCCTATTTTATTGGTGGCAAAAATCTTACTGTTTTTTAGGGAACAGCGAACAGATAAGAGTTTCAAGTTTTTTATTTACTTTTTAATTACCCGCAACCTATGCAAGGATTGCTATAGCTGAACGCTGAATACTTATCAGGTAACAGCAAAAATGTAAGACTTTCACTTTTTTTATCTACTTTTTGATTTGTCGCAATCTATGCACGGATTGCTATATTAGTTTTAGCAAAATTCAGATTTTATCAAGGGATAAATAATTCAACTTGTACAAATAATAGGTTGGTATAGCAATTCCCACAGTTATGAGGTACAGTTGTTTTTATTCTTTTCTATTCCCCATTTCGCCATTTCCCCTACTCCCTACTCCCTACTCCCTACTCCCTAAAACAAAAGAGTTTTGTACCTCACCAGTATGGGAATTGCTATATAATTATCCGCACAATAACAATTCAGATTTACGGGCGGTGAGAACCTATTAATAACTTGCTTCTAGGTTCTTTTTCCGATTTTTTAACCTTATAAATTTAGGTTTTGCCAAATATTTTTCAGCAATTAATAAAGCGGTTTTCATGTCGGTAGATCCACAGCGATTCATATTTGCGGAGCATTCCGTAGGAAATCGCCCCTCCAGGATTTTGTTTATGGCGATGTGGTTTATCAACCTGAAAAGCACTGTAATTAACAATTTTTCTGTAGGTTCTCAGAGCCGTTTTTTTTAATGCTTATTTTTTTATGTATTTATTGACAATTCACAGAATTTTATCATATAGCAATCCTATTTTATTTGTGGATAAAAATCTTACTGCTTTTAGGTAACAGGGAACCTAAGCATTTAGTTATTAGAGGTCAGCTCTGACTACGGAATGCTGCGCAACAACTTTTTAATGAACGATGTAATTCGATAGACTATTAAGGTTAACTGATGGATTTTTACCCATACTTTTAATTCTATAAAATCTCTAAATTGCTTTTTCCTCTCTTAAAAGTAATAAAGCTGAGATAGCAATCCTCTAATATATTCGTGGCAAAAATCTTACTGTTTTTTAGGGAACAGGGAACAGGGAACAGATAAGAGTTTCAAGTTTTTTATTTACTTTTTGATTTGTTGCAACCTATGCACAGATATCTATAGTAATGCTACAGTAATTTATATCACAAAATTTTTGTGTACAGTTAAAAATTAATTTATATTCGTTATTTCTGATTTTATACTGTCTCAAACTCTCATTTTTGTATCTGATTAACTCCAAAAATACTTTCATTAATCAACAGTTAATAATTACCTCTAATTAATACCAATTTGATAAATGTTTGCTAGAAATAGATAGGGGAATTTTTAGGAGTCAGCAGTCAGAATCAATTGCTTCAATACCATTTTTCAGGTCGTCAATCATCTTGTTTCTCAAAAGGGCATTATCACCCTTACTTTTCGTAAAATTCTTTTTTCAAAATGGTATAACACAAGGGGATTGACTAAAAGGAATATTTGGAATTTTATAGCCTTAAAAGTGTATGATTCATACCTAAATTTTTGAAGTAATAATTATTAACTCTCAACTCCCAACTATTAATTATTCGGTAATATTACTTCTCACTTTTACCACTGCCCAATAGATATAATAAAGCCATTCTTACAGCAATACCACTCGTTACTTGTTGAGAAATTAAACTTAACTGAGTATCATCCATTAATTCAGAACTAATTTCTACTCCACGGTTAACAGGTCCAGGATGTAATAATTTAACTCCAGGTTGACAAAGTTTCAGGCGAGCGCGAGTTACCCCAAATAATTGATGATACTCTCGTAAACTAGGTAGTAAATGTTCAGTCATTCTTTCTTTTTGCAAACGTAAAGTCATTACAAAATCAGCATTTTCTAAAGCAGGTTCAATATCCCAATGTACAAATAATTTACTAGGTCTATTTTTGCCAAATTCAGCAAAATATTTAGGTAATAAAGTAGGAGTTCCAGCTAAATGAACTTCCGCACCAGAAGCAGTCAAACTCCAAATATTAGAACGGGCAACTCTAGAGTGAAGAATATCTCCCACAATAGCAATTTTTTTTCCCTCTAAAAGTTCTATTCTAGGATGAGTTAAATCTAACAATTTACAGATAGTAAATAAATCAAGTAAAGCTTGAGACGGATGTTCATGTTGACCATCTCCAGCATTCAGAACTCTAACTTGATGACCATTTTGATCCATCGCAGTAGCGATCGCTGCGGGTACTCCTGCATCCCTATGTCGAATGACCATCATATCTGTGCCCATTGCTAAATAAGTCATAGCTGTATCAAGAATAGTTTCTCCCTTGCTGAGAGAGGAATTTCCTGGAGCAAAGTTTAGGGTATCCGCAGACAACCGTTTAGCAGCTAGTTCAAAACTATTACGGGTGCGTGTAGATGGTTCAAAAAATAAATTTGCTACTACCTGTCCTTGTAATGCAGGTACTTTTTTCATCCGGCGACCCAAAACTTCTTGAAAACTGGCTGCTGTTTGTAATACGATATTATAATCGTTAGGTGTAAATTTTGCCAGAGATAAAATATGGCGATGAGTCCAAGATTTTGTAGACATTTTTGATTCAATTTTTGTTTAATAAATATTATAGAACTCATTTGGAAGCTATTAGACATATCTAGGGAATAGGGAGTAGGGAGTAGGGAGTAGGAATTAGATATTAGGGGGAAATAATTAATGATTTATCTGTGGTAATTGATTTGCTTTTTGATTATTGAATATGTCTATTAGACATCTCCATCAAATAGGGAGTAGGGATTAGGGATTAGGGGGAAATAATTGATGATTTATATCTGATAATTGATTTGCTTTTTGATTATTGAATATGTCTATTAGACATCTCTATAAAATAGGGAGTAGGGAGTAGGGAGTAGGGAGTAGGGAGTAGGGAGTAGGGGGCAATAATTGATGATTTATATGTAATAATTGATTTTAATTTTTATTATTGAATATGTCTATTAGATATCTCTATAAAATAGGAAGTAGGGAGTAGGGAGTAGGGAGTAGGGAGTAGGGAGTAGGGATTAGGGATTAGGGGGAAATAATTAATGATTTATATGTAATAATTGATTTGGTTTTTGATTATTGAATATGTCTATTAGACATCTCCATCAAATAGGGAGTAGGAATTAGGAACAAAAAAAGCATCAATAAGAGTACAATAATTAATGTTATTTTTGATTATTGAAAATGTAAATTTTGGAGATGTCTATTTATCTACAACCTGACTTCCGAAAACCATAAAAAGTAGCGGCTGAATGGTAATGATTTTTAGATTAAGTATCAGCGTCAAACATAAGTTTTTCAATTTTACCTTCAGCTACTTACCATTACATTTCAGCAACGCCAATTTTTGTATCTTTATTTTATGAATAATTGTTGATAAATAATTATGAAGAATTACGCCTATCATTTAGGTGGGTGCTTGCCCATTAATGCTCCTAGTTATGTGAAACGAAAAGCCGATCAAGAGCTTTATCAAACTATCAAAGCAGGTAAGTTTTGTTATGTATTGAACTCTAGACAAATGGGTAAGTCTAGTTTGCGAGTCAGAACTACTCAAATCTTACAAGCAGAGGGGATTATTTGCACAACTATTGACATAACTGAAATTGGTACTTTTGAAATTAATCCGAGTCAATGGTACGCTGGAATAATTGATAGTATTGTTAGTAATTTAAACTTAAATCATCATTTTGATATTAATAATTGGTGGGAGACTCACAACAAATTATCTCATGTTCATAAATTTAGTAAATTTATTGATGATTTTCTCTTAAATCAAATTCCTGAAAAAATAGTTATTTTTATTGATGAAGTTGATAGTATATTAAGTTTGCCTTTTAGTGTTGATGATTTTTTTGCTGTTATTAGAGAATTTTATAATAGACGAGCAGAACAAGAAAAATACGAACGGATAACATTTGTAATGCTTGGAGTTGCTACTCCTTCAGATTTAATTATAGATAAACGACGAACCCCTTTTAATATTGGTAACGCAATTGAATTAACAGGTTTTAAAATAGATGAAGTTCAACCATTAACTTTAGGTTTAATCGGAAAAGTTAATGATGATCGGGCAGTAATGTCTGCGGTTTTAGATTGGACTGGAGGTCAGCCATTTTTAACTCAAAAAGTTTGTCGATTAATTCGGGAATTAGATATTGATAACTCTAAAAATTATGCTGAAGCTGATTTTGTCGAGAATATAGTTAGACAAAAAATTATTAACAATTGGCAATTATATGACCAACCAGAACATTTAAAAACCATTAGCGATCGCCTCCTGATTAACGAACAAACAGCTAATAGATTATTAGGACTTTATCAACAAATTTTAAATAAGGGAAAAATTGACACAGATGGTAGTGCCGAACAAAGTCAATTATGCTTATCTGGATTAGTTGTCAAACAAGACAATAAATTAATAGTTTATAACCGAATATATCAAGAAGTATTTAATCGAGAATGGGTAGAAAAAGAGTTAGGAAAACTGCGTCCCTATTCTGAAGCAATAACAGCTTGGTTTGCTTCTAGTTGTGAAGATAAATCTCGATTATTAAGAGGTCAAGCATTACAAGATGCTCAAACTTGGGCAACAAATAAAAGTTTAAGTGACAAAGACTATAAATTCTTAGCTGCCAGTCAAAAAAATGAATTAAAAGAAGAAAAACAACGTTCCAAATTAGAAATAAATAAAGTTTTGCATCAACGACTGAGAATAGCTATTTTCAGTAGTATTGCTATGACAATTCTTGCTATTTTAACAGGTATATTTTTAATTAAATCCTTAATTAGTGAAAGAAAAATTCAGCTAAATTTACTGAGTATTTCCTCAGAAGCATTATTTGAATCTGACCGAGGTTTAGATGCTTTAGTCAAAGAAATAAAAGCTGGAAAAATACTCAAAAAATCATTCGGCGTTGGTGCAGATACGAGAATGCAAGTTATCATGGCTTTACATCAAGGAATCTATTTATCAAAAGAAAATAACCGTTTAGATGGGCATGAAAAAACAGTCATTAATGTAACTTTTAATTCCACTGGTAATTTAATTGCTTCCGTTAGTGATGATCGAACAATTAAACTATGGAATACTCAGGGAAAATTATTAAAAACATTTCGCGGACATGATGCCGAAGTTCGTAGTATTAGTTTCCATCCCCATAAACAATTACTTGCTTCTGCTAGTCACGATCGCACAATTAAACTGTGGAGTCTTGATGCTCAACTCCTGCAAACATTAATCGGACATCAAGATAAAGTTAGAGATGTGACTTTTAGTCCAGATGGCAAAATATTGGCATCAGCGAGTGCAGATGGCAATGTAATTCTCTGGAGTGAAGATGGTAAATTACTCCGAATTTTAGACGGACATCGTGGCTGGGTAGAAAGTGTCAGTTTTAGTCCTGATAGTCAACTATTAGCTTCTGCAGGAACTGACAAAACCATCAAAATTTGGGACCCAGAAACTGGTGAGCTATTGCAGACCATAGATAATAATGCTTCCGTGAAAAGTCTCAATTTTAGTTCCGATGGGCAGCTTTTAGCATCTGCAAGTGGTAAAGCGATCGCTCTCTGGAGTCGTCAAGATAAACAGTTTCAACTACTGAAAAAAATAGGAGAAGGCGAAAATGATACTTTAATTCAGAGTATTAGTTTCAGTCCAGACAGTCAAACTATTGCCTCTGCTAATTATGACAGTACCGTGAAACTTTGGAGTCTAGATGGTAAATTGCTACAAATTTTTAGAGGACACAATGCTCCCGTTTATGGCGTTCATTTTAGTCCTACTGAAAATATTCTCGCCTCCACTGGTGCTGATGAAACAGTGATTTTATGGAACCTGGAAAATAAATTGAAAACATTAGTAGGGCATAATTATTTTATCTATAACATTCAGTTTAGCAAAAATGGTAAAAAGCTTTATGCTGCGACTCAGGATAAAACTATCAAAATTTGGCAAACTAAAAACGGTCAATTATTGGCAACTATAAAGGGAAAGCTACCGAAATCACCTGTATGGAGTTCAGATGGCAAAATGAAAGCTGTTGCTAGCTACACCAAAGTCAAAATTTTTAGGGATGACGGAAAATTACTTTTAACTCTCAAAGATCACAGCTCGAATATTAGGGATATTAAATTTAGCCCCGATAATCAAAAAATAGCCACTGCTAGTAGTGATGGAACAGTCAAAATTTGGCTGACAAACGGAGAACTACTACATAGTTTAATACATACAGGACAGGTAAATAGTATTGATTTCAGTCCAGATAGTCAGATATTGGTTTCCGGTAGTACAGATGGAATATTGAGAATGTGGCATTTTGACGGTACTTTGCTCAAAAGTTTAGATACTCATCAAGCTAATGTTTTAAGTGTCAGTTTTAGTCCGGATGGTCAGATGTTAGCTTCTGCTGATGCTGATGGCAAGATTATTTTATGGAATTTGAATCTCGATAAATTGTTGGTAGAAGCGTGTCAACAGGTATATGATTATTTGCAAACTAATCCTCATGTCAGTCAGAGCGATCGGCTTATTTGTGGGATATAAATTGACTATGACTTAATTCGTCATTGCGACCGACTTGATAAACCACATCGTCACAACCAAAACCTTGTAGGGACGTTCCATGGAACGTCCCTACTGTGGTCTACTGAAATGAAAACCGCTTTAGCGCTGATAGGTTTAAGGTGCTAAAGCACAACTACAAACAAAGAGTTTTTTTACAATCAAGTTTGAAAAATTCTCCCGATTTTTAAAGATTCGGTAAATCTAGGTAGAAATAGTTGACATTTAGGAGAATTTGATGGTGAGAAGACATACTCCAAACATGAAGATTCGGTAAAGTTGTGCATGATTTTTACCTGTTTTATGAAGATTCGATGAAGTTAGAAATAAATCATTGACGTTCAGGAAAAATTGATGTAAAGGATAGATGATTTAATATGAAGATTCGGTAAAGTTGTGCATTATTTTTGCTTGTTTTATGAAGATTCGATGAAGTTGGAAATAAACTATTGCTATTTTCAGAATGTCTGTGTAAGTATATTTGCAGTTCAGTGAATCACAAATATTTTATTCACAACAAATTTAAGCAAATATCCATTAAGGGAGCAGAATAATAATGAATACTAACACTCAAATACCCCAAAAAAATTTTTTAAACTTTTTACGGTCGTAGACCGTAAAAAGTTTGGCTAATGCTTTTACTGCTAATAAGCATATAATAGGAACAGCAATTACTTCTGTTGGTTTAGCGGTAATCAATTCCCCAGTTCAAGCTGCTTCAATGGGTGTAGTTGATTTTGAAACTGGATTCACTGATGGTCAATTAGTTAACAGTGTTACTGCTGATAATGGTAATGTATTAACTTTCTGGACAGGAGATCAAACCCCCACATCATCTGCTGAAATCGCACAGATTGGAAGTCCAATAACTGGTTTTAGTTTTGGTGATGGTGCTAGTCTGCAGTCTGAAATCGGCAATTTCTTCCTGACAGATGGGTTGTCAGGATCGGGAGCTCGTAACTACTTTATTGAATTTAGTCAAGCTGTATCAGAGGTGAGTCTAGACCTTCTAGACTTAGATACGTTATCTTTCAACGGTGGTCCTGGTGTAGCGACTGTAACAGTATATTCTGATAGTTTTTCAACTGTTATTAATTCTCAGGACTTTCTAGGTTCGACAGGTCCGTCAAGTTCAGAAACTCTTGATACTTTCAGCATTAGTGGTAATTCAAATGCTATCAAATCTTTGTCTATTGTTTATAGTGTTAATGGAAGGGGAGATACAGGAACTGGAATTGATAATATCACTTTTGCACAATTTGAACCATCTCAATCAACACCTGAACCCGCTTCAATTTTAGGTTTATTAGTTGTTGGTGCTGCTGGCGCTGCTTCCAATTTAAAGCGTAAATAAAATTATCAAGGTGATAAATATTAGGTGAGAGCGGTTGCTTCCTAGTTTCAGAAGCGATCGCTTTTCATAGATCAAACTTCCATTTATGAGATATTTTTTCTATATTTAGTAAGGTTTGGTTGGTTAGATCAAGATGATTGGCAAGGTCAAGTAGCTGCTACAGGACAACAAGCAAGATTAAGTTCAGATGTAGAACGTTATAAGCTATTAGAATTACCTTTATAAATCAAAAAATTAAAATAAGGATAATTGTTCGGCATCGACTTGTTTTTCCCTCAAAAAATAATCAATTCTATTCGCAGCAATTTCACAATAATCTTCTCTAATTTCAAACCCAATAAACTGCCTTTTTAAACTTAAAGCAACTATTGCTGTCGTACCTGAGCCAAGAAACGGGTCAAAAACTATTTCATTTGGATTTGAGCAAGCTTTAATTATTCTAGAAATTACAGCAATTGGAAATTGAGCTGGATGAGGTGTTCTTTCTTTCGCAGCTCGATTTTTACCAGAAGTAACTTTAGGAAACTGCCAAACATCAGTAGGATTTTTTCCTTTGGGATTAACTTTTAATTTACCATTTTTTTTCTGATGAGGATATTTAACATTTGGGTCGCGCACTTCATCCAAATTAAACGTATAGTTATCGGGATTTTTCACATACCAAAGAAACTTTTCATTTCTCGGAGAAAAGAACTTTTTACCTGCTACTCCTGCTCCATAATTCCAAACAACTTCTTGAATCAAATAAAAAGGAATTTTATCCCAAATTAAATAAGGAATAGGAATAGCTTTAGCACGATTAGGAATTGATAAGTACCCTAAGTTCAGCCAAAAAGCACCTGTAGTTAAAGTAATTCTATAAATCTCTGATAGCCACATATTACACCAAGATAAATATTCATCAATTGGCAAATTTTTCTCATAGTCTTTCCCAATATTATATGGAGGGCTAGTCACTGTTAAATTAATAAAATTATCTGGAATTTTTTTCATTGCATCTAAGCAATCAACTTGATAAAGAAGACAGTTATTAGTTTGGAAATAAGGTTTGCCTAATACTTGATTAATTTCATTTACGAGCATGATTGATTTTAAGATTGATAGGAATTACGCAGCTAAACCAACAATTTCAATTTAACTCCATTGGCTACACTAGCGGTATTAAAGCAGGTAACTGTGTAGTATATCCATGCTATATTCATTTTTTTAGGACATCTAACCTACATGACTAGCGATCGCTCCTCTATAAAAAAGAAGTTAATGATTATATTACCATTTTAACTTAACTATTTAGATAATTAAGCATGAAATTAACAACAAGAGAACAATGAGTTGTAGCTTAATGGTTTCCATATTTTTATCATTTTTCTTTGCAGCTTTTCTCAAAAGAATTACAGGATTAGGTTTTTCAACTATATCCTTACCTATTATGGCAACCTTTCTCGATCCGAAAATAGCTATACCTTTAGTTATCATACCTTCCGTCTCAAGTAACCTGCTGGTGATGATACAAGCTGGAAGGTTTTAAAGATGCAGTTAGTAATTTGTGGTCTATTTATGTCTCCACTTTCCCAAGGTTACTTCTAGGAGTATATGTTCTCAATTCTATAGAAGGTGCAATTAGTGGAGCTATTCTCGGAGCTATTTTATTTCTCTATTCTTTATGGGCGTTGCGATCGCCACCTATGATCCTTCGATTTTTAAAGATTTGGTAAAGTTACGGAACAAGATTTGACATTTAGGAAAATTTTATGGTGATTAAATATACTTTATATATGAAGATTCGGTAAAGTTGTGCATGATTTTTACCTGTTTTATGAAGATTCGATGAAGTTGGAAATAAATCATTGACGTTCAGGATAAATTGATGTAAGAGATAGATACTTTAATATGAAGATTCGGTAAAGGTGTGCATTATTTTTGCCTGTTTTATGAAGATTTGATGAAGTTGTGAAGAAATACTTGCTATTTTCAAAAGACCTATGTCAGTATATTTGCAGATAGCTTAACCGCAAATCTTTGATTGACAATAAAGTTAAGTAAAGAACCGTCAGGGAACTAAATTATTATGGAGAATCAAACTCAAATAACCACAAAAAATACTCTAAAGTTTTTACGCTCTACTACAGTAAAAACTTTAGGAACTACAGTTGCTGTGTTGGCTAGTACAGTTATGCTAGACGTTGGCAGAGCCCAAGCAGCTACAATTATGCTAGACGATTTTAGTATAGGACAGGATGTTGGGTTCCAGCCGATTGAGCCTGTTATACCAAGCAACAGTCAAGTAGGTCCAGATGGTAGCATTCTAGGTGGGTTCCGAGATATGGAAGCTGACGGAGATGCTGATGGTCTCATAAAAACTCGTCTACAAGTAACTGGTGGAGGTCTTAATTTTAGCAATGATGTAGGTACCGATGGTTCTGGAACAATCGTTTGGGATGGAGATGATGATCCTACAGTAGTAGATACTGACGGTTTGGGAGGAATAGACATAACTGATGGTGCTTCTCTAGATCGTATTTTGGT
>JBFRWR010000545.1:0-11333 GCA_051439685.1 Trichodesmium sp. | reverse complement strand
ATAATATTCTGTTTCATAGTAGTAGATGAACCCTGTTTAGTTATTTGAAATTGACTACTGACACACTTGCAACCTATTAAAAGTGGGTTTTTGCAAAAGCCCTCTTGTATTTAAAGGAATCAGTCTGCAATTATAAAAGAAGCATAGGCACGACCTGATGGATCACAAAAGCCGGAAGTGAGGTGTGAGTAGTTTCATTACTATCTTCTCTCCAATTCAGCTATTTGGGATGTGGAGACTAAGCCACTAGGGAGTTAAACCATCAGGTAATTAGTCCATCTAGGAGTTATCCATCAGGGGCATCTACTTTTAATTTAACTATCAGGGTGTATCTCCATCTGCAGTTCTGAACTTGCTGTCTATAAGGAAATTAATGAGATAATCATTACTCCAAATAGACAGCTTTTTTTTATTTTAACTTGCTTTACTAGGGGTAGTAAAGTAAAGATTAAGAATTAAAACAAAGAGCTAAATTTTCAATATTTGCTCTGGTTCATTCCTGGACATATAAATAAGTGTTGTAATAAGTCTTGAAAATTAAAATTTCAAATTTACTTCTGTCTAACTTTTAATTCTATATAAGCTATTTCATAAATTTAATAATTCTGCTTGGCAAGTATTAAGTAAGTATTAGTTTTTCCGAATTTTACCCAATTATTAATTATTAATTATTAATAATTAAATAATTCTGGTTTAAAGCCTCCACTTGGATAGGGGAAAAAAAGAAATGATATTTCCCGATCTTCAATTCCGTAACGGTTTTAACCAGAGGTAATTATCAATTATCCATTATCAATTATAAATTAATGAACTGTGTTAATTACTTAATAACTGAAGTGTCGCCCAAGTATAGTATTACTTTTGCTAATTGGTATTATTGCTGATAACTAATAGCTTAATACTTACTTTATTGTATCACTCTCGGAGCCTGGAATCAGAAGTCAGGATTTAAGAGAAAGAAATGATTCAAATAGCATAAATTTTTCAATTATTTTTCAAGATAAAATCTCTATTCAAAGGAAGTAATTTAGGGATAACCAGATAACCGGATTTTATATAAAAACTAATTTTATCAAGATGTCTGAAGCAGAAATTTCTTGGCAAATTAATGTATCTGATGCTCCGCCTAATTCATTTATTGAATTGATCAAAAATTATGTACCTGAATTATCAGGAAAATATTTAGCACAATTGTTATGGCAAAGGGAAATTAGAGATAATCAAAATGTGTCAGGTTTTTTAGAAGCAAAAGCATATCAACCAACTACCCCTTTTGAATTTGGCATAGAAATTAATAAAGCTGTAGCCAGAATTATTTCTGCCAAAAATAATCAAGAAAAAGTTGCTATTTGGGGGGATTTTGATGCAGATGGCATTACTTCAACCTCCGTACTTTGGGATGGTTTAGGAGAATTTTTTCAGAAAAATAGTCAATTAACTTATTACATTCCTAACAGATTTACAGAATCTCATGGCTTGAACATTGCCGGAATTAAAAAGTTAGCTGAAGAGAATTATTCGTTGATAATTACCTGCGATACAGGAAGTACAAATATTGCCGAAATTGAATACGCAAATAATCTCGGAATAGATATAATCGTCACAGATCATCATACCCTTCCCACAGAAAAACCGCCATTATTAGCTATTATTAATCCCCGTTATTTATCTCCTACTCATCCCTTCTATAATTTGTCAGGAGTTGGAGTAGCTTATAAACTCATAGAAGCACTTTATTTAACTTACCCAGAAATACCTAAATTACCCCTAACAGAATTATTAGATTTAGTCGCCATTGGTTTAATAGCAGACTTAGTTCAGCTAACAGGAGAAAGTCGTTATTTAGCACAAATAGGAATTGAAAAATTAAGTACACAACTTAATCAAACCACAAGACCAGGAATAGCTAAACTATTAAAATTATGCAAAAGAACAGGCGATCGCCCTACAGATATTTCCTTTGGTGTTGGCCCGCGCATCAACGCGGTTAGTAGAATAATAGGAGATGCCAGCTTTTGTGTAGAACTATTGACAAGTCGTGACCCCCAACATTGTGAAAAATTGGCGACCGAAACAGAATTGGCCAATACTCGCCGTAAATCTCTACAAAGAGAAGTAGTTGAAGATGTCACTCAAAAATTGACAAAATTAGACCTTTCCACCACTAACGTTATAGTTCTAACTGACCCTCAATGGCCTGTAGGTGTGTTAGGATTAGTAGCTGGTCAGATAGCTCAAGAGTATGGTCGTCCTACTATTTTGCTGACTGAAGAAACCGAGGCAGCCAAAAACTCTGAAGAACCATTATTAGCTCGTGGCTCGGCTCGCTCAGTTGGCCAAATAGATTTATATCAATTGGTCAAAAATCAAGCCCATTTATTACATCGGTTTGGCGGCCACCCCTTTGCTGCGGGTTTAAGTTTGCCAGTAGAAAATGTCCCTATATTTAGGGATAGAATTAATCAATTATTAGGGCAAACTCTAGGGGCAACTATTAACCTTGCTCCTACAATAGAAGTAGATTTAATTATTACTGTCTCGGAATTAGGCAGAGAATTATTTCAAGAACTGAAACTTTTAGAACCTTGTGGTATGGGCAACCCCGTCCCAAAACTTTTAATTCAAAATTGTTGGTTTACTAATACCTGGCATCAAAATCAAAAAGATATTACAGGAAAAAAGGTAAAATATATCAAAACAGACTTTCAAATTTGGGATGAGTCTGTTAGTGAAGGTTTTCCTGGTGTCTGGTGGGGTCATTATAAAGATGAAATTCCTAAAGCAGAAGAAAGGTGTGATGCTCTAGTAGAACTAGACTTTAATACTTACAAAAAACGTTATGAAATTCGATTAATTACTTTAAAACCCTCTCAGCAAAATAATAGAAATAATAGTATAATTTCCCCTCCCGTCGATTGGATTTTTGACTGGCGCAATACTTACCAAGACAATAAGAAATATGACAAAGCAGAGATAGTAACTCGACAAAAAGATTTAATTGTGCTAGAAGACTGCCCGACTAACTGGAATGAATTGCAATTCTGGTTTCGGCGGGCAATAACCCAACAAAAAAAACTAGCGATCGCCTATACTCAACCTGTCACTGTTCCTCCCATAGAAATATGGCAAAAATTACTCGGTATTGCCAAATATCTTAGTCGTACAGGTAAACCAGTCACCCGCTATCAACTTCTAGAAAAATTAACTATTAGCGATCCAACTCTGAAGTTAGGCTTTCAAGCCTTACAACATTTAGGCTTTAATGTCAAGTACCAAGCCACAGGATTTTATATAAATTATCTAAACCATAAGCAAATCCAAAATCAAAAACTCGAAAATTTATCCTTAATAGTCAGAAAATTTCTAGCAGCAATATCAGAAGAACAATTTAGGCAAAAATACTTTTGTGAAGTACCCTTAAAAACAATAGAGGCGATCGCGACTCAAACAATTTCCGAAGAAACAAATAGCTCCATTCCCTTCTAGTTGCTCTACAATAATTTAAGTTGTGACCTACTTGCAGTCTCCTATTATGCTCATCTGTCCTCAATGTGAGTTTGAAAATCCGAATAATCATAAATTTTGCCAGAAATGTGGGACATCCCTAACCCATAAAAATTGTCAGCAATGTGGCTCACAAGTACCCTTAACTAATCAAAAATGTCACAACTGTGGAGCCGACACTGGTCAAATCTGGAAGGCCATTATTTTTAGACAAACAGATAATCAAGAAGAATTTATCACAGGTGGAAGTCCCCTGGCCAAAGATTCAGCAGAGTCAGCAGTAGATATGATTACAGAAGAATCTGAAGATATTTTAGAATCAGATTTAGAATTATCCAATAGTGAAGATGCTCTAGAATCTGACGAAATTGTAGTTATCCCAGATGCAGATGTAGAATTAGTAGATACCCTACCACAATCAATAGCTGAATTTGAAGATCAATTCCAAAATACAAGAGAGTCAGATGATGCTGAACTAACAACTCCTGATGCTGATATCCTCAGTCCTATGTCTGAAGCAGCAAACACAGAAAATCCATCATCCTTAAATTATCCAGAAATTATCTCCGCTGAAACAGAACAATACTTAGATGCTCAAAAACGCTACCGAGTATTAGGAGACATAGCAGAAACAAACCTAGACACTACCTCAGAGGTAGAAGTTTTAGACTGTAACCCACTCGCAGAAACACCCCTCAACGCTTGGCTAAAAAATAACTCAAGTCAGTTTCAACTATCAATTCCCAAAACTCCCGACTTATCAACTTACCCAAATCAACAAACCCAACCACCTTTTCCCCAAAAACAACAAACAGGAGAAGCAAAGGAGATAGCAGCTTTGATTATTCCCAGTATTGCTCAAGCTTATGTAGGATTGTATCTGCAAATTCCCCAACATTTGCCTTTAATTCACGATAGTTGGCAAATCGACAACAAAGAAATATTACTTTTAGCAGATGAGAGCAGTTGGCCAACATTAGTAGAACTTTGGGGAAGTGAAAATATATCCCAACTGCAAATCCTATCATGGTTACAACAAATGACAGAACTTTGGGGAAAATTAGAACCATGGGATTGCTGTCAAAGTATATTAGAACCAAAAAATCTCAGAGTAAATCAAGCAGAAAATAACTCCATCAAGTTGCAACGCTTATACTATGACAAACCAGGGGAAACCCAAAATCTCCAAAATTTAATGCAATTATGGCAATCGTTATTTGAACAATCTCAAAAAACTCAGTTTGGTTGGATAACAGCTTTATTGCAAGATTGGCGAGATGGCGAAATACAAACCATAGAACAATTGCGATCTTATCTAATGAACACTCAAGAAAATTTACAACCTCAACCATCTCCTACATCACCATCGACAATTCTGCAAACAGACAATTCTCCCTCAGAAAAAGTAGATAATATTGAAACTCAAGAGACTGAACTTTTACCAATACAATTAGTTAGTTTGGAAAGTTCAGGCAAAACTGATGTAGGTAGTCAACGCGACCACAACGAAGATGCTTTTGGGATTCAAACTCAAATAGAAAGTCAAGAAACATCCACAGAAAAAATTATTCAAGCAAAAGGACTCTATATACTGTGTGACGGGATGGGAGGACACGCTAGCGGAGAAATAGCAAGTCAGTTAGGAGTAGACACAATTAAACAATACTTTCAAACCGAAAGTAGTTGGTTAGCAGGTTTACCCTCTGACACGACTATTCGTGAAGCAGTCTTAAAAGCAAACAAAGACATTTACGAAATTAATCAACAAGAAACCCGTTCCGGTAGTAGTCGAATGGGAACCACTCTAGTTATGGCAATGATTTACGATACAAAATTAGCGATCGCTCATGTCGGTGATAGTCGCTTGTATCGTTTTTCTCGTCAAAGAGGTTTAGAGCAGATTACTCTAGATCATGAAGTCGGACAAAGAGAAATTAATCGTGGAGTAGAACCAGACATAGCTTATGGTCGTCCTGACGCTTATCAATTGACTCAAGCTTTAGGACCGCGAGATGAAAATTTTGTCAGACCTGACATTCAATTTGTGGAGATAGATGAAGATAGTTTATTCATCCTAGCATCTGATGGTTTGACAGATAATCAACTGCTAGAAAGTTATTGGCAAAGTCACATAGAACCACTTTTAGACAAACAAACAAATTTGGAGTCCGGTGTCAGCAAATTAATTGATTTGGCAAACAAATATAATGGTCACGATAATATTACAGCAATAGTCATTCGTGCTTTAGTTAAACCAAATTCAACAACTAACAATTAATAATTACCTCTTTTTTATAAAAAAGAGGATTAGTTGATTAATGGATAATGAATACTGGATAGTGGAGCATGAAAACTATTGATAATTATCAATTATCAATTATCAATTATTAATTAGGGCTTGCTGAATAAATATCAAAGTATTTATATATAAAGGCTTTAGCCTTTTTATAACCTGAAAAAAGGCCAGGTTTTCGGTCTTTAGAGCGGCAAAAAGTTGGGATTTTAGGCTGCATAAAGCAGAAAAATCAAGGGATAATTCTTCCGACTGCCTCCTGATCATTCCTTACTTATCCTGTCTCCTGTCTCCTGTCTCCTGACTCCTACCCTCACCCATCAGACTTTTGAGCGCAAACCCTAATTATAAAGAGAGGTTTTCTACCTGAATTTTTCGGTAAAATTAGAGGAAGTCTGCTCATGCTCATCTTGAAAAATTTAAGTTGAAACACAAATTGTGATTAGGTTAACCCTCCTAGACCCTCAAAAAAATACTCCTTTAAAAAATTGGGATTTTCCCAACCAATCAATAATTAAAATTGGTCGTTCTCCCGATAACGATCTTGTTTTATCTGATAGCTTAGTTTCACGATATCATCTAGAGCTAAATCAAATATCAAAATCTCCTTCGGGAAATATCTGGCGTCTAGTTAATCATGGCACAAATGGAACTTTTGTTAATGGAGTTTTGATGTCTCAGGGAATTATTTCTGATGGCTCCCTCATTCAGTTAGCAAGAGGAGGGCCTGTTTTTAAGTTTCAAGTTCATGCTCCATCTGCTGTGAAGATTAGCCAACAATGTTGTCCCCGCGCTGGCGATAACCCACCGAGTAATTTATTCTGCATCTATTGTGGTAAACCAGCAAAAGTAGAACGTACTATTCGTCAATATCAAGTATTACGAATATTAGGTCAAGGTGGTATGGGTACTACCTATTTAGCTTGGGATCGGGAGCGACATCGTTTACAAGGTTTGAGTGCTGCTCCTGCTGCTGCTTTGGTGGTACTCAAAGAAATGAATGCTGATATGGCTCAAATTCGTAAGGCTCAAGAATTATTTGAGAGAGAAGCTAGAACCCTGAAATCATTAAACCATCCAGGGATTCCTAAGTTTTTCGACTTTTTTGTTGAAGAAGATAAGAAATATTTGGCAATGGAAATGATCCATGGTCAGGATTTAGAGAAACGTATTTCTTTACAAGGACCGATACTGCCACAACAAGGTGTTGAGTGGATGATTCAAACTTGCGAAGTTTTAGAATATATTCACTCACAACAACCCCCATTGATTCACCGGGATATCAAACCAGCTAATTTGTTAGTCCGCCGTCGTGATAATCAGATAGTGGTTCTAGATTTTGGTGCAGTTAAAGAAATAGGAACTCCTCTCGGTACCAGGATCGGTGCAGAAGGATACAGCGCCCCCGAACAAGACCGTGGGCAACCTTTAACTCAATCTGATTTGTATGCTGTAGGTGCAACTTTGATTTTTTTATTAACTGCTCAAAGTCCAATGCACTTTTATGATAATCGTGGCAATGGTTATCGGTTTTATCTTGAAAGCGTTCCCACCATTACACCACAACTACGAGATGTGATTGAAAAAGTTACAGAACCATTGCCGGGGGATCGATATCAAACAGCCTCAAGTTTAGCGGAGGCTTTGCAAAGTTGTCTTTAAGCAGAACAGATCATGTTTTTATGATCTCAATTCTCAATTCTCTAGTTTGAGTTAATTACAGAACTTTCCTTTGTCCGTGAGATACACACATAACAGACAAGATGGCTATGGTACAAGAATTTTCTTATTTAAACTTGTACATCATTAGGTTGAATACTATCTTATGCTCAATCTTGTTTCTAGCAATCAGCTAATCAATTAATTAATCTTCTTCCCAAGCTTCTACAGCCAATAGTTCACTAATTGGGTCTTGCATCGAAAAACCAAACTCTTGAAGTTCTTTTTTCCAAAAATGCCATTTATCCCCAAAAAGTAGGGAGACTTTCCAGATACTATCTGTTGGCTTAATTATATTCGATTTTACAAGGGAATTCACCTGACGTTGAAATTTACCCATCTGGTGTATAACCTGTTGGCTCATAATACCTCTTTATTTTTTAAAATTCTCGTTTAAACTACTTTCCCATTATCACTTTTACCTATTCGTGGATTTTTTGTGTCCTTGGGAAAGACGCTTTATATTTTATAGTATAAGACCCTGAGTTTTGGCAAGCTACTATAAGTAAAACTAAACTAGAACAATTTTATTGTGATATTTCCTTATTAAACTGATTTTTGACTGGTTTTACTCTTGAATAAAAGTAAGTAATGTGATATGCCACAAATATTTTCCTAAATTCCTGAAGTAAACTTTTTTATTCCTAATAATTACTATAACACAAATTAAAAATATAGCCAGAGATATTGAAGAGGAAAAACTAGAAATAGTGAAACTGGTAGGACTTCTAGCAAATCTTAAAAGCCTTGCTACATTTCTTTGAGAGTAGGGAGTAGGGAGTAGGGAGTAGGGTTCAAAGACATAAGATATTTTGGCTTAACGCTGAGAATCTTTAAAAAAATTACTCAACCATTATTATTACTTAATAACTGAAGTTTTAATCAACTACAGGATTATTTGTGGGAATTAGTATTACCTGTATCGTGATAATTTACTTTTTTAAATGCTACAGATATTATGGAAAAGATTTTCAGATTAAAACAGCACTGTAGAGGAAATAAATATGGCCGGGGTATGTAAAATAGAAATTACAGAAACAGTTCCCGAACTCAAAAAATTGTTAAATCATCAAAAAACCGCCAGTGGTTTTCAGAAGATTCAAGCATTGTACCTATTTAAAATTGGTCAAGTAGGAACAGTCAAAGAATTGGCAATTACTCTAGGGGTAAACCGGATTACAGTACAACGATGGTTGAGACAATATCGTAAAGATGGTATCGCGGGATTATTAGAAGTTAAACAAAGTGGCGGTCGCAAACCAGCAATTCCAGCAGAAGCGCAAGATGGTTTAAAAAAAAGACTTAATGACCCCGATAACGGTTTTCAGAGTTATGGAGAAATTCAAAAATGGCTTCGAGATGAATATAACGTTGATGCTTCTTACAAAGCAGTTTACTCCACAGTTAGATATCAGTTAAAGGGAAAACTAACCAAAAATCACAAACAATCACAAACACAAACAAAAGATAAATAACATAGCACTACGCGCTAGGGAACAGGGAAAAGGAAACGACCCTATCTGTAAGGGTGTAGGGGTTTAGTCTCCTTTCCCCATTTAACCAGACATGATATTACTTATCCCACACTTTACGCTCTGCACAACCAAAAATTTTAACTCAGTATTTCAAGCCTCCGAATTTAGTCGGAGGTTCACTGATAACTGATAACTGATAACTGATAACTGAAATAACACCCTGTTTTCAAGTTTCAGATTTTGCAGCAGACTATTTAGTTCTTTCTTGCTTGTTTCGATGGTTTGTTTAACTCAGTTTCTGACAAAGAACGCACCAAACTTAGATTAAAAGGTTGTTGACTAATGGTTTGAGCGTAAGATGCTTGCAAGTAAGAACGATATTCCGAGCGATCGGCAATGTGGGTTTGGAAAAATGCTAAACCAAAAGCATTCGCATAACCAACTACTATTTCTGGATCTGGTTTAATCAAATCTTCTAGAGAAGTGAAAGAATTTTTGTGGACTGCACCCAAATTAATATTAATATGATCTGTTCCTTGGGTTAAGACCAAATATTTCTCAGGAGTTGTCAAGGAAGCAAAAGAGTTTGCTTGCTCTAAAACTATAGGAGTAATTTTATCTTCACTTCCACTTCCCCACAAAACAGGTAATTTAACCTGACCCATACCAGCTTTGCCAAATAAACTACTATTCACTGGATCGAGTACAAATATCGCTCCTATTCTATCATCTTTCAAGTTATATTTTTGTGGCTTTAATTCCAAAGCACGACACTGTAGCAGGAGGGACATATTCAAAACTTCCATGTGTGGGCCACAGTCTTGTTGGAGTTGATTAAAGTTAATCTCAGCGCCTGCTAAAGCAAAAGCGGTAGAAGCTCCAAACGAGTGACCAAATATGCCAACTTTTTCTAAGTTTAATTTACCTTGGAGTTGATATTGATTTAATTTCTCTAATTCATTTAATAGAAAAGAAATATCCAAAGGGCGATCGATAAATTCATTGCCCTGGAACATATCTTGAGTTTTACCTGCTAAGAATTGCTTGATATATTCATAATCACTACCCCGATGTAGAGGTAGAGCAACAGCAAATCCATAAGAGGCTAAATGTTCAGCTAAACTTTCAAAATTCACCCCATTAGAACCTAAACCGTGAGAAATTACTACAACAGGAATAGATGTTTCTTTTGCTGAGACATTTGGCAAATAAAATTTAGCTGTAAAATTACGGTTGCGTGCAGCATCTTCCAAGATAATTTGTTGTCTGGAAAAGCTATATTTCCCCTTTTTCCTAATATCTGGTAACTGAGAAAAATCTACTTCTTTTTCCTGATAGGCTTCTTTTAATGTTATATTTTCTACAGTTTCTACAAAAGCTTCTGTTTCTTCTTGAACAGTAGAAATTTTTTCAGTGACTGCCATGATTTTCTTGGCTTCTAGCCACATAACATCACTGGGAAAATGACGAATAAAATTTATCAGGCTTAAACCTTCAGAATCATTAGCAGCTTTTAGTAAAGCGGTTTTAATAGCTTCAGCACCATTTTCAATAGTCTCTTTACCATCAGAAATTGATTGAGTTTTAATTACTTCACCTAAACTTGTGAGAAATAATTTCCCCATAGGTGAATGGATAAATTGAGAAACTATTTGAGGAGGAAAATTATAGCGATTTTGTAGTAATTGGCGATATTCATCTTCATCTTTAGCCTCTAAAAGTAGCATATAACTAGCTAATTCATAGTTAATTTCTCCACTTTGCGCATAACTTTCTAATGCTGATACTGAAATTATAGTATTTAGACCTTGGTGCCCAACATAAATCTGCTTGGCTGCATTGACTGGAAAAGCAGTTAAAACAGCAGGAATTATACTTAAACTTATAGATTTTAACCAACGACTTAAACCATAAGAATTACTTGTATTTTTGTTTGTTTTTTGTGTTGATAATGCTTTATTTTTCATAGCTAATTACTTTGATGATGAATCACTTTTCAGCCTGCTATTCTGTCTTACAGGAAAATGCTAACCCGATAGTTTTTAATGCTATACAAATAGTTCGATTATCCCCCGATAAATTCTTGCTTGATCGGGAAGATAAATCTATATAAATAAATTGCGATAGATTGATGTTTGTAGAAAAAAGGTTGACTTTTTCTATTAACTTCTATCAAATTTCTTCAGAAGTTATATAGCCTTTGGAGATACTATAATTTAGTATGTCAGAGTGTTAATTGATGTTTTGCATCGTTTTATACGGATTTTTTTCCCTAAGTTTATAGTATTATTTGCATCAGCCAATGACTCTCAAGGAAACAGGAAGCTAACTCCAAAATTCAT
>JBFRWR010000544.1:0-9808 GCA_051439685.1 Trichodesmium sp. | reverse complement strand
CAACACTAGCAACTATCATTAATATTAAGATTAACAATGCCACTGATTGACGCATAGTTTTATTAAGTCAGAAGTCAGAAGTCAGAAGTCAGAAGGAGTAAATATTGAAAAAAAAGGAAATACGATCGAGTCTTCACTCTATTTAAAGCAGGACTTACGCATTAGGAACGAGGTTTGGTCGTTTGAGATTGCGTCGCTGTCGCTTGCTATGGCAAAGCTGCGCTTTTTCCTGACGGAATGCTCCGCAAACATGTCGCGGAGCGTTTTCCTGCGGAACATGTAAAACGGAGTTGTGCGCTAGCTAAACGCAATGACAGAATTACGTTGTTTTGGGTAAGTCCTAATTTAGCCAAATTCAAGATTTTTTTATAGCACTACGCGCTAGGGAATAGGGAACAGCAGACTGTTAAAAGAGCTTTCCTTCTGAAAGACTCCGGGAACAGGATTTAGAAATGTCCTAACCTGAATGGGTAGTGCTATATATAGCATTAATCAAAAAATCAAGTAGTACCTTTTTGCAAACATACTCAGAGAGAAAGTTGGGCAAACAGGAAATGACAATCAATATGTTAACATTCTCAACTCAGACTCGGTTGCTTTTCATTAACAATAAATTTTGGTTGTCAGGGAACATAGGAATGTCCTAATTTATTTATTTGTGTAATTCTATACTGTGTAAATCCTAATCATGTTTTTTTAAATGGTGGTGGTGCATAGTAATGATAGTGGATTAATTATTTTTGTTACAAGACACGGTAGTGGGAGCATCTTGCTCCCTGTAAGGACGTTGCATGCAACGTCCCTACTATTTACCATTACTATGCAGGACTACCCTTTAAATTATACTAATTACCAAAAATAATTTTATACTTATGCCACAAAGTTATCAAAAACTAATAATTTTTCTCGGATTTTTCCTATTATCATTTTTTCTCAGATTCTGGACTTTATTTGTATCTGTGCTAGACAAAGACGAAAGTATTTATATATTGGGAGCAGATAGTTTATTAAATGGCAACCTCCCCTATACAGAAATTTGGGATAATAAACCGCCTGGAATTTTTATCTTATTTTCCCTGACAATGTTAATTTTCGGAAATTCTATAGTATCTATCCGCATATTATCTATTGTTGCTACAAGTTTAACCAGTTATTTTTTATATAGAATTGGTAGAACGACTGATGAGAAGTATGGAGAAAAAATTGGATTATTAGCAGGTAGTTTATATGCTATTTTTTCTCTACATAATGATGGTGCCGCAGCGAATGGAGAAATTTTATTCGCGCCTTTTGTGACTGGAGCTTTTATGTTGTTATTTCAGGATAGAAAATTATCAAATCTTCGAGTATTTCTCATTGGTCTGATTTTGGGAATTGGGATGCAAATTAAATATTTGGTGATTATGGATGTTTTGGGATTAGTATTAGTTGGGAGTTTATATTGGCAGCAAAAAAGAAGCTATGACAGGAATTTAGCCACAGATGCTAGGATAATTAAAAGCAATAAAATAACAGAAAATAATCGGGATGTAAGGATCAGGAATTTTACTTTTTCCTTATTTAATTTTTATATTATTCTGAGTTTGGGTTTAATTTTACCAGTGATTATTATCGGATGTATTTATCAATTTTCTGGTTATTTTGATGAATATATTTATGCAACTCTAACAGCTAATAGTAAATATGTGGCAATGGTAAATTTTTCTTGGTCAGACCTTTTGAGTAGATTGAGGAAGCAGATATTAGGAAATCTTTTGCTCTGGTTATGTTTATTTTGGAGTCCGATTTATTTATTTGTTTTTGCTAGAGGAAAGTTGAAACAGGAAAGAAATTTTTTCTATTTATTTCTCTGGTTTAGCTGTGCTTTTTTGGCGGTTTTATTATCTAAGAGGTTTTATAATCATTACTTTTTACAGTTATTGCCTCCTTTATGTTTGATGAGTGGTTATTTAATTATTAAATCTGCTTATTTACCGAAAAAACAAAGTTATTCCGAGGAGAAAAGTCAAACAGATAAAACTACTTTGAGAAATTGGAGAAGTATTTTTGTTGTTCCTAATATAATTTTATCACTAATTTTAATATATCCTTTTGCTCAAGCTGGTTATAATAAACTAACTAAAAATTGGGAATTTATCTATTATCGGTATATCAAAAAAATAGATACATGGGATGATAGAGAAGCTTTAATTGCTAAATATTTGAGAGATAGAATTAAATCAACAGATTATATATACGTCGTCAACTATGAACCAATAATTTATTACTTAGTTCCGACAAAAATTCCCACAAAATATCCTTTTTCTAGCCACTTAACTGCCATGCCTCAAATTTTACCTACAAATTATCTAGAAGAATTAGATAGAATTATGGCAAAAAATCCAACTTATATTTTACTGGCGAAAAAAGATAATATTAGTCCTGAATATAGAAATGCACTTAATCAATATATGCAACAAAAATATATATTAGAAACGACAATGAAAAATGTGAAATTATATCGCATTTCTGTTATTAACTCACTATAAAAACTGTAATTAATAATTCTTTACATAGGTTTTTAATTAAGGCAATAAGTAAACAAAAAAAATCTAGTACAATAATTAAGGTTAAAAAAGATTGGGGAAAGATTCAGGGAACTGAGGATAAGTTGAGGAGAAAAAGTACACAAACTAACTTTAGCCTTTGACTTATTCCATAGCTAAAATGACTCAAACTTTCAAAGTATAAATGTGAGACTGGGTAATAAATATGCCCTATCTTGACAAACAAAAGCTGAATGCTAATATATTAGGAGAAAAATTAATAACAGTGGTAGTAACAACATCAGGTATCAAACTCGTAGAAGACGCAACCAAAGAACTGATAGACTGGGTAGCAAAAATAGAGCGATCGCCAGGTAGCTACTTTGAAAAAGCACAAACCATAGTCAGGAAATTAGGAGCGTACTATCGTCCAGATGGTTTAACCGAAGTAGGTTTCTGGAGTCCTCGACTACTCGCTCAGGTAATGCGGAAACTAGAAATATATCTAGAAGTATTAACCCCACTAGATGAAATAAACCCCCGCGCTACCGAACAAACTATTACATTTCGACGCGATCGCCTCAACCTAAAACAACAAGGGGAATATATTTGGGGAGTAGTAGAAGGAATGATACCGGGAAACCGAGACCGGATCGGTTCATTTTATTGGTTACGGTACATCGATCAACAGGGAGAACTGCAAGCAATACGAGATGTAGTTCCCTACTCCCTACCCTATGGCGTTTTTGCACCTGCTGAACTATACGACATAGACACTTTACAAGCAAATAGAAAAGACATCAACTATTTCGCTCAAAGAGGTAAAACCCAAAAAGCAGCATCAGGACAAGATATTATCCTCAGAGTGCGTCCACCGCGAAATATTTTACAAATTCACGTTGGTACCGCTTCCCCAGAAGGTACCCTCGAAGGACTAACCAAAATTTATCAGCGAGTTTCTGATAAAATTAAAGCCAAAGAAACACTAACTCCAGCAGAAGAAAACTACGTTGGTTATGGTGGAATACAACTATTACCTACCGAACCAACTATTGAATTTAGAACAGAATATAGCCCCGAAAGTGAATTTTTTACCTTCATGGGAGAAGAAGAAGAAAATATCAAAGTTAAACTAACAAAACCCAATACTCAAGACTGGGGTTATGACGTACCTTTGTTAGGTTCAAGTACAACAAATCCGGCAATGTTAGGTACTTTAAGACCTGATGAAGTAGTAGATTTTATTGCAACTTTACATAACTTTTCTGGAGGACCAATTCAGTTAATTTATGACATTGTTTATGGTCATGCGGATAACCAATCAGAACTACTTTTAAACCGTCAATTTCTCAAAGGAGCTAATATGTATGGTCAAGATTTAAACCATCAATTACCAACAGTTAGAGCAATCTTTTTAGAAATGCAAAGACGGAAAATGAATACAGGAGTTGATGGTTTAAGAATTGACGGAGGTCAAGATTTTAAATTCTTTAATCCTCTAACTGGAATTGTCGAACAAGATGATGCTTATCTATTAGCAATGAGTGACATGGTTCAAGAAATTGGTGGTTATCAAAGGCTGTTATTAACTATTTTTGAAGACGGTCGTCCTTGGCCGGAAGAAGGTTGGGAAGAAAAGTCTACTTACCGAGATTTAATTGAAATGAAACCTGATTCTTTTCAGTGGGGACCGTTAATTTTTGCTCATAATACTCCGACTTTAAAAGGATTTTGGGAGAAGAAATGGCGCAGGGTTTGTGAGGTAATGTATCAGGGAGAAAATTGGATTACTGGTTGTGGAAATCACGATACTGTTCGTCGGGGAAATCAAGTCGAATTAGACAAACCTATTAATTGGAATTTAGGAGAGACATTACCCGAAGTTCTTAAGAATGGATATGATAACCCTGCTGTTTATCTATGGGTTTATGGTTTTAGCCCTGGGTTGCCAATGGATTTTATTAATGCAACAATGCGTGCCCCTTGGCTATTTTTTAGAAATACAGATGAACGTTATGGCGTGAAAGTTGCTGCGGAAGAAATGGGTTTTTTGGATTGGCAAATGACTCCAGAATTATATGCTAAACCAGAAGCTTTTAAGCAGTTGAAAAAGTTAGGTTTTCAAGAGTTAGAAGAACTGAAAGAATTTGGTAAAGCTCTGCAAGTGACGATGATTGAAAAAGAGTATCATTTGCCTGCAGTAGTTGAGGCTTGTCATTTCTGTTTAGGAGAGGATACTCAGTATTGTGAAATCCCTCAACTTGAAGCTTTAAATCATCCTCAAATGATTGAATTTTTGAAGAATTTAGATATTTCTAAATTAAAAATGTTTGCCAAAATGTTTATGGAAGATTGCTTTGAAGTTTGCAATGTTTCCCTTTACGAAGAATATCTGAATCAAGTACAAACTAACTTTAATTTAACTGTTCGTCGTTTTCGTCATAGTAATCTTTGGCTACGACAAAATTTGTTGGAAACTGATAGTTTTAATAAGATAGGCGATAAAAATTCTACTCTTTATTATGGGTTACGCAGTAATCCTTATAATGAGGAAGAAAAAATTGCAATGGTGACTCACATGGGTGGCGAACCAATGAGTGTTACTTTAGGTGATTGGTTGAATTTAGATATGAATAATTGGCAGGTTTGTCTGACAACTCCTGGTTTAAATGATGGGGATAAATTGCAAGATTTACACTCTTTTGAACTCAAAGATTCTCAAGGTTTATTGTTAAAAAATTCTCTTGAGTAATTAAGAGTAAATAGACCAGATTTTACCTCAGATGATCTATTGTCGGGGCAAAAAGCAGTTTGCCCTGATTACAACGCTTTTCATTGTAGGGACGTTGCATGCAACGTCCCTACGGGTTTGTCATTTTTTTATGTAGTTCATTGACTTGAAAACAGGTGTAAATCTAGCTATCCTATTAATTAATAGGAAGCCAACAAATTTGATGTAAATTAACTAAATATTCTGTCAAAAATGAAAGCTTCAGAAACAAAATTACAGAAAATTCTAGAAGGAACTCAACAGTATGTAGTTCCCCTCTTTCAACGTCCTTATAGTTGGGAACGTCAACAATGGGAAAAGTTATGGGAAAATTAGCAAAATTCCATACAGCAGAATATAATTTTAATTGTCGCCCACTCAAAAATTCAATTAGTTGACTAGATTTTACCACTTATGCTGATATGTCCAAATAGCATTGCTACGCGGAAGTTAGACAAAAATTGTCACAGGGGCCTAATTATGCCCAAAGTAGAACTATCTACAGACAACCTTGAGACAAAACCTTCCCAGACAAAAAGATGGGATTCTTATTTCTTGATAAATATAATATCTGTAGTAATTTTTTTTCCAGTTTGGTGTAAAAAAATAATTACCATCAACTTAGACAAGGCCAAACTCAAAAAGCGATCGCTAAACCTCTGTCTTTGTTTGATGACCTTATGTTTGTTTTGGTTTGGGTTTCCTGCAAATATGGCCTTAGCACGGGAATATACTTCTGAAAAAACAGTTTCTATTAAACCATACCTCAACCGAGTCATCAAAAAAGTAACAGAATTTAGACTCGAAAATGGGATGAAATTTATTCTTTTAGAAAGAAATAACGCCCCGGTAATTTCCTTTGTAATTTATGCCGATGTAGGAGGAGCAAACGAACCAGATGGGAAAACAGGAGTAGCTCATTACCTTGAACATTTAGCTTTTAAAGGTACAAAAAAAATCGGCACAAAAGATTATCAAGCAGAAAAAAAAGCTTTAGATAAATTAGACGAGATATTTGCACAAATTGAGCAAGCAAATTCTAGTGGCAAAACCGAACAAGTTACTCAACTTTTAGCAGAATTTCAGGAAACTCAAAAATTAGCATCTGAATATATTAATCAAAATGAATTTTCTAAAATAGTTCAACAAGCAGGAGGAGTAGGTCTAAATGCTGCCACCTCCGCAGACTATACCCAATACTTTTATAGCTTACCTGCAAATAAACTAGAATTATGGATGTCTTTAGAATCAGAAAGATTTCTAGAACCAGTATTTAGAGAATTTTACAAAGAAAAACAAGTAATTCTCGAAGAACGGCGATCGCGTACAGAAAATTCACCCGTTGCCCAAATGTTAGAAAAATTTCTCAGTCAAGCTTTCCAAGTACACCCTTATGGTCGTCCTGTGATTGGTTATCCAGAAGACATAGAAAATTTAACTAGAGAAAACGTACAAGATTTTTTCAAGACTCACTATGTTCCTAGTAACTTAACTGTAGGAATAGTTGGAGATATCGATCCTCAAGAAGTCAAAAAATTAGCACAAACTTACTTCGGGAGGTACGAAGTTAGACAAAAACCACCAAGACTTAACATTGTCGAACCGCCTCAAAATGAAACACGGGAAGTAACTATGGAGTTACCATCCCAACCTTGGTATATCGAAGGTTATCATCGACCAGCAGTAACAGATCGTGACAATGTAGTTTATGGTATGATTGCTAGTATTCTGAGTGATGGTCGTACTTCTCGTCTCTATCAGTCCTTGGTTGAAAAACAGCAAATAGCACTCACCGCAAGAGGGTTTAGTGGTTATCCAGGAGATAAATATCCACATCTGATGTTATTCTATGCGATGACTTCTCCTAATAATAATGTGGATGAAGTCGGAGCAGCTTTGCAAACAGAAATTGAAAAGTTGAAAACAGAACCAGTTTCCCCAGAAGAGTTAGAACGGGTGAAAACTCAAGCAAGAGCAGCTATGCTAAGGTCTCTTGATTCTAATATGGGTATGGCGTCTGCTCTTTTAAACTACGAAGTAAAAACAGGTTCATGGCAAAATCTATTTAAAGAGTTAGATGCTATTAATGCTGTAACTGTAGAAGATATTCAGCGTGTAGCTCAAAAAACTTTTGTGGCAGAAAACCGAACTATTGGTAAACTACTTCCTAAGCAATAATCTAGTGAATTGATACATCTAATGAGTGTGCATTAGGGTACGGCTGTTTCATTCTCGATAGACACGAGGACGCGGGGATGGAGGCTTTTAATTTCTGATTAAAAGTTGACTTTTCACCATTTTAGATGAAACAATCCATTAGGGGATGGGGAATAGTTTGACTGCTTGATAACTGATAACTGAAATGACCGTTGCTCTGTTTGGTTTATCCTCCGGATAAGCTGGTGCTAACGGTTCCTCAAGCCAACCTACGAGACTGTGCATTAGAGAATCAGGAACTGTAGGGGCGGGTTTCACCATTAAGTTAAGGAGTTTTCAGAGATTGTCACATAAACCCGCCCTCAATAATATAATCCACCGTCCAGGGGGCGGGTTTATGTAAATCTGAGAGTAAGCATGAAAATTTCAGCTAAAACCCGCCCCTACTACTGCACTATTTTAGTTGTGTCAGTCTACTACAATAATCAACTTTTACCTTGAATCTAACAACACAAACTATGCTCTCTAACCAAAAGAAAATTACTAGACCAAAATTTTTATTAACCGCCTTTTTAGTAGTAGTAATACTGTTCGCTACATTAGGGCGCATCCCAGCAATAGCTCTATCATCAGCAAAACATTATACCGAACTAGAATATCCTCCATTACCAGAATTAGAGCTACCCGAATACACACGCTTTAAACTGGATAATGGTATGATTGTTTATTTGATGGAAGACCACGAACTCCCCCTCATAGGTGGACGCGCCATCTTTCGCACAGGTGCAAGATTTGAACCCGAAAATCAAGCGGGGTTAGCAGACTTAACTGGAACTGTGATGCGTACAGGAGGAACAAGCGAACATTCCCCCGAAGAAATAAATCAACTACTAGAACAAAAAGCAGCAGCAGTAGAAACAGGTATCGGTAACACTTCTGGTAGTGCTAGATTTAGTTGTTTGACTGAAGATTTGAACCAAGTATTCGGAATGTTTACTGAAGTAATTCGTCAACCTGTATTTGCTCCAGAAAAACTAGAGCTGGCTAAACAACAATGGGAAGGTGCTATTGCGCGTCGGAATGACAACCCTGAATCTATTGCTGGTCGTGAGTTCCAGAAATTGATTTATGGCCAAGAACATCCTTATGCTCGAACTGTTGAATATGAAACCCTAAATAATATCTCTCAGGAAGACTTGATTAACTTTCATCAAAAATATTTCCATCCTGAGAATATGATTTTAGGGATAATAGGAGATTTTAAAACCAAAAAAATGCGATCGCTAATCAAACAAAAATTTGGCGACTGGGAACCAAGCACTAAAGCAGCGAAACCTCGCCTACCAAGTGTTACTCAAGCTGAAATGGGTAAAGTATTTTTTGTTGAACAACCTCAACTAACTCAAAGTTATATCCAAATAGGTCATTTGGGTGGAAAATTAGATAATCCTGATTATACAGCTTTGAGTGTAATGAATGGAGTCCTCAACGGTTTAGGAGGACGTTTGTTTAATAATATTCGATCGCGTCAAGGTTTAGCTTATTCTGTTTCTGCTTATTGGAGTCCTAACTATGATTATCCAGGAGTATTCATTGGTGGTGGTCAAACTCGTTCAGATGCAACTGTGCCATTTATTCAGTCTGTCAAGGAAGAAATCGAACGTATCCGCACCCAACCTATTACGCAGGAGGAACTTAACCAAGCAAAAGACTCAACTCTCAACTCTTTTATTTTTAACTTTCAAGACCCAGCTCAAACTTTATCTCGTTTGATGCTATATGAATATTATGATTATCCAGAAGATTTCATTTTCCGTTATCGTGAAGAATTGGAAAAGATTACAATTGCAGATGTGCAAAGAGTAGCTCAAAAATATCTGAAACCAGAGCAAATGGTAACGTTAGTTGTGGGTAATAAACAAGACATTCAACCGCCGTTAAGTAGTTTGGGAGATGGGATTAAAATTACTTCTATAGATATTTCGATTCCAGAACCAAGTTAAATTATAGCTTTCAGCTATTCGCTATTAGCTCAAGCCAAATTTGTAGTGGCGTGACACGCCTAAAATGTTGCAATAGTAGGGGCGGGTTCCCCCCTGAAATTAATGAGTTTTCACATTTGATTAGATAAACCCGCCCCAAAATAAATACGCACTATTTTTAGATGTGTCTGTCTAGTAGGTTGAGTTTCGTTTCCTCAACCCAACAAAAATCTTTCTCCCCTACTCCTTCATATAGAATCCGGTTATATAGTATATGTTGATAATTCTATAATTTTCAGTATTCAATCTCCCCTACTCCCCTACTCCCCTACTCCCCTACTCCCCTACTCCCCTACTCCCGACTATACAATAAC
>JBFRWR010000543.1:0-17484 GCA_051439685.1 Trichodesmium sp. | reverse complement strand
CGATCGCTCAACTCTTGCTGTTGACTTAACCATTTTTCTTCCAACTCCAGATAAACATGAAACCGCTCTGACTCTATCAACAATTCCCGTAAAATTTCCACCCGTTGACATCTTTTCCCTAAATCATTTTCACAGTCATCAGCAGTATTTTTCAACCAAGTTTGAATCACTCGCTCCTCCAAAAATGGTTCCCCCTCTTCCTGAACTCTCTCCGCTTTTCCTTTCCGCACCGCACGAATAACGGGGTTATGCACTAATCTACTCAAAGCATTATCAACTGCCAAATTTGCCTGGGATGCAATCAAAGTCCGCCCCCCGCGCAAAGCAACTTGATAACAAATTTCGGCAATAACAGTAGTTTTCCCAGTACCGGGAGGACCTTGAATTAAAACTAAATCTGGAGAACTTAAAACCTTTTCCACCGCAGCAACTTGATCGACATTAGCGATCGGCAACAATAAGTCTTGCGGTTGTAACTTCACCATCTTTTTTACAGTTCTCGCAGCAGTCGCATCAAAGAAAAATTCAGCCAAATATGGATTTTGACAACGCCCATTTTGCAAATCTGATAATGCTCTTTTTTTCCGTTTTACCTGAGCAATATCGCCGAAAGCTTCAAATAATAAAAATCCTGTAGACGGTATTCGATAACTTCCCGCTACAATACTTTCCACTATTTCATAATTCAGAATTATCCGAACTTTGCTTTCCTCCCAATTAATATGAGCGATCGCTCCTAACTTTTCTCCTTCTCTCCCATCTCTACCTGCGGGAGACTTGTGGAATAGCTGAATATTTTCATTTCTCGCCTCGAAAAGTCGTCGCTGCAACTCATTTTCGTCAAGAGTAGTTTCCGGTGTACCGTCAATAGTTGCCGTAGAAATATCAATTTCAAAAGTAATTTTTCTCCCATCACTACCATAGTTATGATTGAGGAAAGCTACACAAAATTGACGTTTTTCTGCCAGACGTTGCTCTATTTCCACAAAAGTTTTCCAAGCAGGTAACTGTTCTTCAGTAAATGCACCATCTTTAACAAAAGATCTTTTCCCCAGAGAGCGCACTGCTGCTAGAGGTACTCCCCGTTGATACTGATGTTGTGGCAATAAACGTATCCGAAACGGAATGCTAAACCCATCCTCTGTTGCTGTCTGAGAAAATGAATGCACCGACAAAAGCTGTAAAACCCGATCGCCATCAACATTAATTGCTGCCCTAAATTTCCAAGTTTGCTCCACATCATCTTCCCAGTCTGTCGCCAAAGTAAGTTCCCAAATTTCTTCCCCAGTTTCTCTTCCCCTGGTTTGACGACGCACATAATATATGTATGAATTTTCCCCCAATAATTCAGACATTAACTGTTCCGCTTTTTTCCGCTGTTGGAAAAATTCAGGATATTTTTTCAGAGCAGTTTCACCTAACTGACTGCGGAGCAACTTTTCTGCTGCATTTCTAGAAAAACGATAACCCCAGTCTTGAGCATTTAACCGTTTAACAGTGGCAACTTTTCTCTCACCTCCCGACACCAAAGTTTGAGGAAGAGAGGAAACTATTTTGGCAGAAATTTTGATTTCCCGTTTACTGTCTGACGCCAACAAAAAAATCAAACCAGATAAATTTGTACCAGGGGGAATATCTCCAGTATTCAAAACCACTGCTAAATTTTGTAACCCAGGCGATAAATAATTTGACCGCAACTGCAACCAACTCGCATCCGTTCCTACCTGACAACCAGTTCCCACTTGCAACTCCCAGGAACGTTCAATTTGTCTATTTGCTTCCACTTCCCCAAAATCCAAAAATGCCGGAATATCCCAACTTACCCCTTCCCACTCAACATTTTCCGCCACCCCAGTCAACTTCACCTGACTCAAAATAGGATTAGTATTCGGCTCCGCAAATATAGCAACTTCTCCACTATTACCTCCCACTGTTCGCTCCACTGCCAAATTTTCTAGTCGCACTCCGCTAACAGTAACTATCAGCGCA
Organism: Trichodesmium sp.; assembly: GCA_051439685.1. Classification (GTDB taxonomy): domain Bacteria; phylum Cyanobacteriota; class Cyanobacteriia; order Cyanobacteriales; family Microcoleaceae; genus Trichodesmium. Next base: position 15,495 of record JBFRWR010000543.1, on the reverse strand, counting down.
GGTTCAGTTGCTGCAAAAATCACAGTATCAGCACCACTACCACAAATAGTAATAGATTTTTCTATAGTAAAAGGCGCTTGATAATCTCCTGATTTCAGATGAAGTCGATCTCCATCTTTTACCATTTCTAATAGTTGCAGAAAATTTGCAGGTTCAGCTTGAAAAGTTGTCATTAATATTCGAGTTTAAAGTTACATTTGAGTTAAATATTATAGCGCTACGCGCTAGGGAGTAGGGAGTAGGGAATAGGGAGTAGCAGACTTTTCAAGGGTTCTAGGATTTAGAAATGTCAAGAGCCTTAATGCGTAGTGCTATAATATATAGCAATCCTATTTTATTCCTACAAATAATTGCCCCTACAAAAGTTTTGGCGTTGCATATTTGCGGGATGAATTAGTGGGTGTGGGGAGTGTGGGAGGAATTGTAGTTTTAGAGAAAGAGGAAATACAAGGATTCATCCCTTTGTTTAGCAACGCCTACAAAAGTTTTTTATGATGATAAATTTGTTCAATCTCCACTTGTAGCAAATATCGCCAGTTTAGTTTTAAGTGAAAATTAAAAAACCTTGTTTTTAGAGATTATAAATAATCTCAAATATCTTAACTATAAGCCAAAATTAATTATCCAATTCTTGCCTGTTTTTTTTATGAATTAATAAACTGTTGTGCATTTAATTAAAAGACTTATTCTTATATGTTCAGGACTTACGCATTAGGAAGGATTTTTGGGCTTTTGAGATTGCGTCGCTGTCGCTCGCAATGACAGAATTTCCTCTTTTTGCATAAGTCCTAATGTTTTTTTTAAAAGGAAAAATATGATTAATTCTGTAGGGGTGGGTCGCGAACCACCCCTACTCTCTAAATTCACACAAAAAATAACAAACCTTTTTGCTAAGTTAGATAAATTCCATCAAAAGACTCAGCAAATATAATCTATTTATGTTAAGCAAAATTAAAGATTTAGCAACTACCCTAGCGCCTCGCCTGATTGAAATTCGTCGCCATATTCACTCCCACCCAGAATTAAGTGGCCAAGAATACCAAACCGCTATTTACATTACAGGTGTCTTGTCCTCCTGTGGTCTTCATGTCCGGGAAGGTATTGGTAAAACTGGCGTTGTGGGAGAACTTAAAGGTGACACTAATCATCCTCAATGGCTGGCCATTCGTACTGATATGGATGCTTTGCCAATTACAGAACGTACTAATTTAGACTTTGCCTCCCGGAATACTGGGATTATGCACGCCTGCGGTCACGATGTCCATACAACTGTAGGGCTAGGAGCAGCAATGGTCTTATCTGAACTGGGAGAACCCCTACCAGGTAATGTGAGGTTTCTGTTTCAACCTGCTGAAGAAATTGCCCAAGGTGCAAAGTGGATGATTCAAGATGGAGCATTAGAAAATGTAGAGGCAATTTTAGGAGTCCATACTTACCCAAGTATTCCTGCTGGTTGCTTAGGTATTCGCCACGGAATATTAACTGCTGCTGCTGATGATTTGGAACTAACTATTATTGGGGAGTCTGGTCATGGTGCCCGCCCCCACGAAGCCACAGATGCCATTTGGATAGCTTCTCAGGTAATTACTAATTTACAACAGGCCATTAGTAGAACTCATAACCCCCTAAGACCAGTAGTGTTAACAATTGGTAAGATTAGTGGCGGTCGAGCGCCAAATGTGATAGCCGATCAAGTACAAATGTGGGGCACTGTGCGATCGCTTCATCCAGATACCCACAAAATCTTACCTGGTTGGATTGAAAATATTGTGGCCAATGTTTGTCAGTCTTATGGGGCTAAGTATGAGCTAAATTATCGTCAGGGAGTCCCATCTGTGCAAAATGACCCAGGGTTAACTCAGTTAGTTGAGTCGGTAGCTTTGGAGGCTTGGGGTAGTGACGGTGTTCAGATTTTACCAGAGCCTTCCTTGGGGGCGGAAGATTTTTCTGTGTATTTGGAAAAGGTTCCTGGTATGATGTTTCGGCTCGGAGTGGGACATAAAGATAAACATAATTACCCCCTCCATCATCCCCAGTTTGAGGTAGATGAGTCTGCTATTGTTACTTGTGTCGTAACTTTGGCTTATGCTGCCTATAAGTATTGGCATAATCGTCATTTAGGCTAATAATTAGGGCTTGTCTTTTTTCAGGAGTAGGGGAGCAGGGAGAAGGGGAGACACGGAGACACGGAGAGGGGGAGTAGGAGGACACGGAGAAGGGGAGACACGGGGACACGGGGAGGCGGAGATTGGATGATTTAGTAATTAATTGAATCTACTCCCTCTATTGATTAGAGATAGAGAAAAACCCTATAGATGGGGACCCGATGACATGATGATACCTTATCTCCTCCTCTCCGTGTCCTGCCACTCCCCGTCTCCGTGTCCTGCCACTTCCTCGTCTCCGTGTCTCTGCGTCAGTCAAAACTAGCAAGTTAGATGGATACAAGCTTAAAATAGAGGGCGGGGCGAAAACTGCTGTATGACTAAACTTGTAATTGGTATCCAAAAAATTAAATCAACTAGAAGTAGTTTAAAGCTCCACCCTTTCAGACTTTATTAATAGCAAATTATCTATTAGGTTTCAACAAAATAGTATTAAAATATAAATAGTAAATTGAATTAGTAAAAAGACTTTAGATATGTAGAAGTAGTAGGTTTAAGTAATGGAGTTTAATAAATAACTTCTGACTTATTCAATATTATTTAATACAATTAAATTTTAGGAGAAATATTATGGCATCAGAACAAGACGAGCGGATTAAGCAACTATTCATAATGGAAGCAGAAGAACATTTAGTAACCCTAGAAAATGGGTTAGTAGATTTGACAGCAACAATGGAAGATCCAGAAGTCATTAATGATATGTTTAGAGCAGCTCACTCTGTCAAAGGTGGAGCAGCTATGTTAGGAATGCACAGTGTACAAAAAATTGCTCACCGTTTAGAAGATTGTTTCAAAATTATTAGAGAAAGCCCCATTCAAGTCGATCAAACAGTAGAATCTCAATTTTTAAAAGGGTATGATATTCTCAAGGAATTAGTAGAACGTTTGCAAGGTCCTTATGGTTTACGAGAAGAAGAAGGACAACAAATTGTTGATAATGCTTTGCCTATCTTTGCTGAATTAGAATCTAATTTGAATACTTTAGTTAATGGTGGAACTGTTACTCAATCTACTACTATTGGCGCACAAAATGGTCATAAGAAAACTAATTTTGCTCAACAAGTTAAAAGTAAATTAAAGGAAATGTTAGAGGTATTTAAACAGGGTGACTCTCCAGATTCAAGAAAGAAACTGATAGAAAGTTGTGATGATTTATTGAAGTTAGATGAAAATACAGAAATTTGGCAAACTTTAGTTAAACTTTCTCAAGAGGCTCTATCTAATTCTAAATTATCTTATCAAGTTTTAGCACCTGTAATTATCCAGGAACTTAATCAAGCAGGTGAGTTAATTCAAGCAGGAAAAGTTGAGGAAATAGTAGCAAGTAAAGATTTAAAAGAAATAGCAACTCCTGCACAAGCTACAACTGCTGAACAGAACAAAGTAACTTTGCCAAAAGACCCGAAAGAAGTAGTCAAACTAATTTTGAAAAGTTTTGACAATAAACAACAAGAAGCGATCGCTAAATTATTAGTCAAGCACGTTAAAGCATCTAAAAATAATTAATAACGCAGTAGTTAAGGATAATAACTTTTAGGGTACTCTTGGAAAAATATTCCGATATAAATAAAAATTTAATTTAATCTAATTGGGTATTCTTGGCAATTCCACAATACTTTATAATATGAGTCTTTTTCTAAGGCTTGATTTATTTGATTAATTATTTTCGTATATTCTAATTTTTTGCTTTAAATTTGATTATCAATACCTGGATTTTTGGGAATATTTTCTAGTTCTTGAATGGCAATTTGTAAAAAGTAGGGGCGGGTTCATCCATTAAATTAACAGTATCAAAATTAAATTAAATAAACCCGCGCCATTCCCATATATTTAATAATTTAATGATAATTTTGGGATATGTAGGGGCGGGTTCATCAGTTAAATTAACAGTATCAAAATTAAATCAACTAAACCCGCCCCATCCCCACACATTTAATTATTCAAAAAGTAGGGTCTGGTTTCTCCGTTAAATTAACAGTATCAAAATTAAATCAACTAAACCCGCCCCATTCCCAGATATTGGATGATTTAATGATAATTTTGGGATATGTAGGTTCGGGTTCATCCGTTAAATTAACAGTATCAAAATTAAATCAACTAAACCCGCCCCATTCCCATATATTTAATAATTTAATGATAATTTTGGGATATGTAGGGGCGGGTTTATCCGTTAACTTAAAAGTATCAGAATTAAATTCAGTAAACCCGCCCCATCCCCACACAATAAAATTAAAATTGTTTTGCGATTGAAAAATTAGGGACGAGTTTATTCAGTTTCCTTTTTTTCTGCTTCCATATTTTCCTCAAGTTTACGCAAAGCCTGATTAACTTTTGCCTCCAACTTTTGAAACTTTTCTTGTCGTAAATCACTCCATTCTGGCAATTTATTAATAAACTGTTGTAAATCAATAATCACACTTGTTAAATCATTAATTTGTTGTAATTCTGGTCGTTGCTTAAAATGCTGAGAAACCAAATCTAATTCTGTTTGTAATAACTTAATAGTTTGTTCCTGAATCTCTAAACGATTCGACAAACTTTTAATTGTTTCTCTCAATGGTTGAATTTCCCCTTCGCCCTGGTTATTTTCTGTCTTTTTAAATGTAGATTCAAAAGAATTTAAACTATCTTTTAACTGAGAAATAATCTGAGAAATTGACTCTTGATATTCGTCTAATTTTCTAGTATTATCAAATTTACTTACTTGAATTTGTTCTGCTAATTTTCGTCTATTAAAAAGATTTAACAATAAAGATATAAAAATAAATCCTACTGGATAAATAACTGGTCGCTCAAACATATAATTAGCAAAAATTCCGACAGCAGAAGCAGCAAGAAAAATATATTCAAGGATTTCTAAAATACGCAAACGGTGGAACATATTTATTTAATTAAAATTCTGTTTGTTGATTAATATTTGTAGACTGGGTTGCTGAACCTAGAAACAACCTGAAAAGTAACTCAATAGATACTGATATAGCATTTCCCAAGAAGCGTGAGGTACAGATATTGATAATTAAATTTTATCAGTGCGAGCATCTTGCTCGCGCAGGTGTACCTCACGCTTAGTCAAATCTGCTATAGTTGTTCAATTCCGCAGTAAACTTAACCCAACCTATAATATTATGACCAATAAAGGCAAAAGCTATAACCCAGTATCATTAGTGGCCGAAAACACAGGTTTAATTACTATCATGCTACCAAATTTGATATTAGTTATAAACCAAGGGATTGGATATAATAAGGGAGTTGAAATGCTTTCTAGATTTATCAAATTCTCGATCATCACGTTAGGTTGTTGAGAATTAATCTTTGAGTAACCATAGATCATTATCAGAAGACAAATCTCAAAAATCAACAAATAAAAAATAAGTATAATATAGCATTTCTCAAGAAGAGTGAAGTAGAGTTGTTTTTCTGATTTTCCACTTCCTACTCCCTACTCCCTAAAACAAAGGATTTTTTTATCTCATCAGTTTAGGAATTGCTATATACTATCAAGGATAGTTTTTCTGAAATAAATTTTTATAATTTTATATCTCAGAAAATTTGAGTTAAACTACAACAGGACTTATGCAGGATAACCCAGAAACCCGGTTTATCGTAGATGTCTTTTATTAAAAACAACGATTTATCGTAGAAACCGGGTTTCTTTGCATAAGTCCTATATAACTCAGAATCAATCAAAAAAATTAATTAATACCAATGTTTCCTGATTTTTTACCACAATTAACTGAGAGTCTGACTGAATCCACATCTATTTCCTTTGCTCAAAATATTGAGTATAAATCAATCTCTACTCCCCTAATTTCTGAATCAATTAAGACAACTTATGTCTCTCAAGGTAAAGGTGGTATCCCTATTTTATTACTGCATGGTTTTGATAGTTCCATTTTTGAATTTCGTCGCCTTTTGCCATTACTTGCTGCTCAAAATGAAACTTGGGCAGTAGATTTATTGGGGTTTGGTTTTACAGATAGATTACCTAATTTAAAAATTAATCCCGGAGCGATCGCTACTCATCTTTATTATTTCTGGAAAAGTTTAATTAATCAACCTGTTATTTTAATAGGTGCTTCTATGGGTGGTGCTGCTGCTATTGATTTTACTCTGACTTATCCAGAAGTTGTGAAAAAGTTGGTATTAATTGATAGTGCTGGAATGCAAAGTAATCCGATTATTAGTAAGTTTATATTTCCTCCACTTGACTACTTTGCTACAGAATTTTTGCGTCGCCCCCAGGTGCGAGAAAATATTAGTCGTGCTGCTTATTTTGATAAAAGTTTTGCTAGTTCAGATGCTAATATTTGTGCAAGATTGCATCTAGAAATGCCTCGTTGGAATAAGGCTTTAATTTCTTTTACTAAAAGTGGTGGCTATGGTAATTTCAAAGATAAATTGCCTTCTTTGAAACAGCAAACTTTGATTTTGTGGGGAGAAAATGATAAGATTTTGGGCACTGGTGATGCTGCTAAGTTGGAGAAGGCAATTCCTAATTCTCAACTGATTTGGATTCCTAATTGTGGTCATGTTCCTCATTTGGAAAAGGCAGAAGTTACTGCTAATTATGTTCTGGATTTTATTGGAGAATAATAACGCCAAATTTGGATACTTTTAAATCAAAAATCTACCTTAAATATCCCTAACTTAAACATATAAATTTTTTAGATTTATATATTGTAGAGTTTTCTTATTTTCATCCCTTCTAAATAGGTAGGCATAAATAAAGGTTAAAACAAAAAATATTAAACATAACCTATACGCAAGTGCCCAAAAGCTTCTCACCGTGTTAAATCTTCATTGTTATTGTACGGATAATTAAACCTACCTACTTAATTTATTTCCTCAATATATCTTGTGCAATCTTAATTGCTGTTTTTGCTCCTTTCTTATTTGCTGCTGCAAAGCAAAGTAAAAACAGAGGACTATTACATGAGTTGTATAATAAAAGTGGATTTTCTGCAACTCCTTCAAAAATAGTTTTTAATCTATCAATAAAGTATTGCCCAATTGACTTACCGTCTACTGTTTTCTCTGTAAAAGAATAAAATCCAAATAAATTTTGCTCTCCTCTCACTTGGTAAAAAGTATCATACCAATCTATTGTTCCAAAAATTTCATTTAGTTTGCTCCGATTTACTTCTTCTATATTTCCATCCTTTTTGAGTAATCTATTAACTCCCATAATAGGAAACAAATACCACAAATCAATCGCCTTAGTTTGAGCAATTAATTCAACAGTATTCCACTTAACATCCATGCCAAAAGGGTCTAAAAAAAGCACCGCTCGATGGCGTGTCCAATCTTTTAAACAGATATTTTTCAAGAATTTATTGGCTTCCTCATTAACAATAACTATATCATCAGCAAGTTGGGGGAAATCTCTTTTAAGTTGATTTAACTCAGAAACTTTACTTTCATTTTTTTCAATAAAAATATACTTATTAAACCTTGGTGTTACTTGCAGTGCTATTCGTGCAGAGCCATCCAAGAATCTTTGTACTGCTAAGTCGGAAAATTCTGGAAATAGTAATGTATCTTTATCTTCTATTTCTTTAATCTCTCGGTATCCTGTTCCAGCAAAAGCATCTATATAAGCATAGTTAAAACTATATTTATTCATAATCTTAGCATAAGCTCCTAAATATTTCCGTACTCGATTTAACTTATCTTCTGTCCAATTTCCACCAAATACTTGCTTTGCCATTATTTGTATCCTTTATTAATAATTACTTATCAAAATATTATATTTAAAATTCCAATTAAAATACTAATAAATATGCTATACTTATTATCTTATTTTCAGATAAAAACCAAGAAAAAAGTAATATTTTTATCAAAAACAAAGATGTCTATAATGTCTATTATCAAAGGTTCAGAAAAAATTGTTAATCCCCTTCAGGAAAGCGCCCTCAACAAGAAAGGATTATGTGATTATGTAATTAATATAGCATCTGGTTGTCTTCATGGATGCACCTTTTGTCTTGCCCCAGAAACCCTGATTCTTTATTCCGATCTTGTCTGGCGAAAACTAGAAAATGCCAGGGTAGGAGACGAACTTCTAGGGTTTGATGAAAATGTGACTAGCCATGTTTATCGCTTTTTCCGCAAAACTACTATAGAAGCAATTCAATGGAGTAAAAAACCAGCATATAGAATTATAACTGAAGTCGGAGAAGTAATTGCCACAGCAAATCATGGGTGGCTAAATTATCGTGGCAAGTGGTTGCCTACATCTGAATTAACAAGCTCTTCAGAAAACAGAAAAGATGGATTTTCTACACTCAAAAGTGTTGGACTTGCTCGTTATCTTTCACCTTCAACTGATTATAAACTTGGCTATATTGCAGGGATGACAGAAGGAGATGGAACCTTTAGATTTAATCCCTCTGAGCTTTACAAAGGAGATTACACTCCATACTGGAGAGTTGCTCTTTGCGATATTGAACCTCTAGAAAGATTAGTTGAATACCTTTTAGAGTTTGAGATATCTGTTGATATTCGCCCTTATTACCAAGGTAATGAGAAACATCGCTCTGCTCAAAAAGTAGAAACTCGCTCTCAAAATCAATGCAGAAAGTTGTTTGATTTAATAAATAAACTCTTGGATACTACTGAGTATCACAGAGGTTTTGTAGCAGGTTTTTTTGATGCGGAAGGTTCCTTCAATGGTTCCCTTAGATTTTCTCAAAAAACACTACCTGTACTCTATCAAGTGCAAAAATATGCTGAGTCTTTTGGCTTTACATTCAAGGTAGAAAAATACAAAAATAGCTGTTTTAATCTTCGACTTCTTGGTGGATTTACAGAGGTTATTAGATTTTTTTCCATTTTTTGTCCAGCAATAATTAGAAAATCAGATAAAATAGTCGGAGGAGCTTTAAAAGGTATGAAATCTGCCAAGGTTATCGACAAAATTCCTCTTGGTGTAGTTGATGTTGTAGATATCCAAACTTCAACCCATACCTTTTTCGCTAACGGACTAGCTACCCATAACTGTTATGTTCCTTCTACTCCGGCAATTAGAACAAAACAAAAGGAATTACAACAAAAAGGAATTAGTAATCCTCAGATGGATTGGGGAAAATATTTATTAGTTCGAGAAAATATACCTCCGCAATTAGAAGAAAAATTAAATCGTAAGAAAAAATGGCGCGAAACACCAGAAGGTAAAGGAGTAGTTTTATTATGTTCTGGAACTGACCCATATCAAAATTCTCAAACAGCAGAAATTACTCGTAAAACTGTCGAAATATTATCTAAAAATCAGAAAAGAGTCAGAATTTTAACTCGTAGTCCTTTATGGATAAATGATTTAGATATTCTTAATCAACCTAATATTACAGTTGGCATGAGTTTACCATTTTTAAATGATGAACTTAGTCTCAAAATTGAACCAAAATCTCCGCCACCTTCTAAACGTTATGAAGCTTTAAAAAAAGGTCATCAAGCTGGATGTAGATTGTATGTAGCTATGGCTCCTACTCCTCCAATAATGACATTAGATGATTTTAAAATAAATTTAGAACAAATTATGAAAATTGACCCAGAAGTAATATTTTGGGAACCTATTAATGCTCGTGGAACTAATGGTAAACGTATGATAGCAGCAGGTTTAGAATTTGCTAGTTCAATTATGACTAAGAAATCATGGGCAGAAAATTTTATTAAACAATGGGAAGAGGTGGAAGAAGCAGCTAAAAGTGTTGGATGTTTAGATAAGCTTCATATTTGGCCAGACCCAGAATTAAAAGGTTTTGTAGAGGAAGAAAAATTAAATCGTTGGTTATATATGCCAACAATAGAAAAATGGTAGAAGGAAACAATTTCTGATACAAGATTAAAAATATAAATAAAGTAGCTATTCAACTTTAGTTCCAACTTTTACCCAACTTCTACTTTTTCAACACTTGGAAAAATTACAAATTCCTGTTAATCTTATGCTTGATTTTATTAGAGAAAATTAATTATGGATTCTTTCGATTTTTGGGAAAATGAATTATTAGATACACCTTATTTTCCAGAAATTAATGAAATTAATCATCTAAATCTTCCCTCTAGTTCAGAAACATTACTCCCCGAATTAGAAGTACAAGAATTTGAGATATCCCAGACATATTTCTCTGAAACTAATGACTTTCTCACAGGCATTAGTTTTATCGAAAATGTAGGGCAAATAAACAATCCTGAAATTGAGTATTTAGCAAAAGTAAATAACTACGATTTACTATTTGCTCAAGATGAAATTATCTTTAGTTCCACCCAAAATATCGAAGGTGAAACTACCTCAGATTTAGTGACTTTAAATTTTGAGAATGCTAACTCTAACCCTCAGATAAATCCCCTAAATCAACTGCCGGGAGTTGTCAACTTTTTCCAAGGTAGTAACTCCAATAATTCCTATGATTCATATACAGATATTCCGACTTATGCAGCTATTGAGTATGAAAATTTATATGAGAATATTGACCTAATATATAGTAGCGTAGATGGCAATATCAAAACAGATTTTATTGTCGCTCCCGGTGGCAATACTTCTCAAATTATTCTCAACTATAGTGGAGTTGAAGAAATTAATATTCTCCCCGATGGTACTCTATCTATAGATACTAAATCAGGAGAATTATCTGAAGCACCCCCAATTGCTTATCAAGAAATTAATGGTGAGCAAATTCCAGTAGAAGTGGCCTATCAACTACTCGAAAATAATCAAGTAGGATTCCAAATTGGAGAATATAATCCAAACTATGAATTAATTATCGACCCTACTGTAGAATATTCTACATTAATCGGCGGAAATTCTTTTGACCGTGGTAATGGAATTGCCGTAGATGTTGCCGGAAATGTTTATATAACTGGAGATACAAATTCTGTTGACTTTCCCACAATAAATGCAATTCAACCAGACTTTAATGGTGGAGGAGTAGTATTTAATAACGATGCTTTTGTGACTAAACTCGACCAAAATGGAAATGTTATTTGGTCTACTTATTTTGGCGGAAGTAATGATGAATTTGGCATAGATATTGCTGTAGATATAGATGGTGGAGTTTACGTTACAGGTAATACTAATTCCCTAGACTTCCTAACAGTTAATGCTTTTCAAAGTGCTTATGGTGGAGGAAGTTTTAACGGCGATGCTTTTGTGACAAAACTTTCTAGCTTAGGCAATACTATCCAATATTCTACTTATCTTGGCGGTCGCGATGAAGACATTGCTAGAGGTATTGCTATAGACAATAATGGCAATGCTTTTGTAACAGGAAGTACGGGTGGTTTTTCTCCTTTTCCTGCATCTCCAGTTCCAGGTTTTGCTGACTTTCCCACAACAGAAAATGCCTTTCAAACCGAGACTAATAATAATTTGAATCGTGATGTTTTTGTAACTAAATTATCGAGAAATGGTAGAACTTTAGAATATTCAACTTTATTAGGTGGGCTAGATTTTGATTCAGGAATTGATATTGATGTAGATAATAATGGGAATGCTTATATAACAGGTTCAACTAGGTCTTTTGACTTTCCTCTTCAGAACCCTATTCAAACTTTTTATGGAGGAGATAGCGACATTTTTGTAAGTAAATTAAATCCAGAAGGTAGCGACTTAATTTTCTCAACTTTTTATGGTCGGGGCGATGGAGATGCTGGCAGTGGAATTGCCATAGATTTAACTGAAAATATTTATGTTTCCGGTACAACAGGAACTCGTATTCTCCAGGGAGATATTGCTATTTCTCCTGTGGGAGATTTTCCTACTTTTAATGGATTTCAAAATGTATTTGGTGGTGGAAGTAGTGATGGTATTGTGATGAAAATTCAGCGGGATAATACTTTAGGATATGCGAGTTTTTTGGGTGGAAATAGTAGTGAATTTGCCAATGATATTGTTGTGAATAATTTTGGTAATGCTTATGTAACAGGTAGCACTGCTTCTGTTGATTTTCCAATTATTAATCAGTTTCAAGAGGGAGTTGGTTTAGGTTTACCGGATGATGTTTTTGTTAGTAAAGTTTCTAATAGTGGAATGTCTTTGGATTTTTCTGCCACTATTGGAGGTGTCGGAAATGAATCTGGAAATGGTATAGCAATAGACCCCGCAGAAAATACTTATGTGGTTGGTTTTTCTGATTCTGTCGATTTTCCTGTAATTAATTCTGTTAATAATTTTAATTTAGAATCTAATGCTTTTGTGGCAAAGATTATTCCAGATATTATGCCACCTGATAATTTTCAAAATTTTATTCAATATGTGAGTGAACAAAGAATTAATCCAACAGAGATATATTTTGATGAAGAGTTTTATTTGAATAATAATCCTGATGTTGTTCAACAAATACAAAATGGTTTATTTGCAAATGGTTTAGATCATTTTCTGAATAAGGGTCAATTTCAAGGACGCAACCCTAGTATTTTGTTTGATGAAATTACTTATTTATTAGAAAATCCTGGTGTTAGTCAAGCTATAGCAAATAATCTATTTAAGAGTGGATTCGATCATTTCGTTAATGTTGGTTTTTTTGAAGGTCGCGATCAACGTGCTACTGAATTTGATGAAAGATTTTATTTAGCTTCTAATCCAATTGTTGCTTTAGCTGTAGAAAATGGTATTTTTAATAGTGGGTTTGAACATTTTATTTTATTTGGTGAAGCAGAAGGGAGAGCCGGAAATAATCTTGTTTCTAGTTAATAATTTAGTTATACTATTTTCCACAAAAAATATTAGGAATAGTATGAGTAAATAAACTTTAATTCCTCAGATTTACAGCGTTTTCCCTTGTTATGAGGTACAAAACTTTAGGTTTGAGGGAATAGGGAATAGAAAATAAGAAAAACAACTGTACCTCATAACTTCGTAAACTGCTGTATATAAAATCCGCTTATATCAAATCCCTTAGTATCGGTATAAAAAAGCAGAGAAACCGGGTTGATATGAATGCCAACTAGAACTAACATCTGTCTCCCATAAACCCAGTTTATAACACTCCGAAACAAACGGATTTGATATTACTTGGGAAAATAATATTAAACCTATCAGTATTAGCAAAAAATCCAAGACAAGGTAGGGCTTTCTTCTCCAAAGCTCTAGGATATTTAATGGAGAAAAAAGAAAAAAAATTCCTTTTAGCTAATCCTCTTCTTTATAAGAAGAGGTAATTATTAATTATTGCTCTGCTGATTAAATATAAAAGTTTTTATCTGTAAAGGTTATAGTCTTTTTTCATCCAGAAAAAGTACAACAATTCTTGCTAAAACTAGCAAAAAGTCAGGATTTTAGGCAGACCAAGGGTAGAAAAATCTCCGAACAATTATTTCTCTGATGTTCTCTGTCTCCCCACACGAACCAACTTCCCACACGAACCAACTTCCCACACGAACCAACTTCCCACACTCCCCACACGAACCAACTTCCCACCCTCCCCGCACTCTGCTTTTTTCAGCAAACCCTAATTATAGCAATATGCTTTGAGTTGTTAGATATTGGAGATTTTTAGGGAACAGGGAACGCTTAACTGGGAACAGAGAAGAAGGAAAAAATGTATCTGATAACTGCTATATTCTATACCTTTAAAGAATACTTCAATTCTCACATCTGATTCCTGATTGCTATATTGAACTACAGCGCTTTTGCTGATAGGTGAACCACACAGTCAAAACCCAAATCGGTGTAGGGACAATTCAGGAATTGCCCCTACAAAGAAAAATCTTGACAAATCAAAATTTATATGATTCAATATAATTGATGAGGAAGAACTATCGCGCCAACTTTCAGGCCCAAAGCAGGCAAAATTATACCGAATGCGATCGCAAAACCTAATCCAACTCAGAATCTAATTCAAACCTAATGAAGGATTTTGCTCGCGGCATCCAACAAACTGATATCAGTAAAAAAATGCATAAATAAATGCAAATGCGCTGAAAGAGTTGGCAGATGGGCAAGACCCAAGAAAAGGATGGTCAAGCCATGAACCTTGTATCAAAAATAAATAACAAATCAGTTTCGAGGGAGCCACTACAACCTCCATCAGGAATATCCAGAGAAAACCAAGATGAAAAAGTAGTGCTAGAATGTTGTGACTGGTTGAGCTTTCATAGAATATGGGGAAAACTCAAAGATGAAACATTACAGGCGATCGCCCAATGCTTTCAACTCTTAAAGCTAGAACAGGGGAGGGAAATTTACTCAGAAGCTCAAACCCCTGTAGGTTTGTACCTACTCAAGTGGGGTTCAGTCGAAATTTACCGCCTTTCTCAGATTGGTAAATCTCACATTAAATATCGCAGTGCCGGAGAATTGTTTGGCTATTTACCCTTAATCGGAGGAACAGAAACAGATACCTATCAGGCAAATGCAATAACCCTCAGCAAAAGCGAAATTTGGTTTTTGTCGCGGTCAGATTTTCAGCAACTACTAACCACTTATCCCGAAATACTGGGAACGATCAACAGCTTTTTATCCCAAGACCTCACAGACTTTGCCCAACGTACAGCCAAAGAACAACTGAGAAATTCCCAACTGCAACCCTATCTGCATCCCATACCCCAAGGAGAAAAAATTCTAGGTAGCAGCAAAGCCAGCCAAAATTTGGCCAAGCAAATAGAAAATGCTGCTAACAACCTCAAACCAGTAGTCTTACTGGCAGCACCAGGCACCGGAAAAACCTTTTTAGCAGGTCTGATTCATGCCCATTCTGGCTTGGCAAACCGTCCCTTTGCAGAAATTGATTGCCTCACCCTATCCCGTAGCGAAACAGGGGAGTTAAACACCGACTCTCTGTTTGGCAAAAACGGCGAAAGTATGGGAGTGCTAGAACTCTTAGAACGGGGTACGCTGCTGATTACGAACGTACAAGTTTTAAACATCGCCGACGCGAAACGTCTCATTCATTACCTAAAAACAGGTCTGGTAATTCCCAACTCCTCAGCTAAAACCGAGACAAAAAAACCAAATCCACCCACTCCCGTTCAGTCTTGGGTGAGACTAATTTTAGCTTCACCTAATCAACTTAACTTGCAGGGAGTCGAATACAACGAAATTAAACTCTTGACCCTATCACAGCGCCGAGTAGACATCCCCGAATTTGCTGAGTATTTCCTAGAAAAGTTTTGTCGCGAACAGTGCCGTGCTACATTACAAATAGACAGCGCAAATTTACGGCGTTTGATTGGCTACAAATATCCGGCTAACCTCACAGAATTAGCGGGCATTATCAAGCGGGCGATCGCCATG
This sequence comes from Trichodesmium sp., assembly GCA_051439685.1. Taxonomy (GTDB): domain Bacteria; phylum Cyanobacteriota; class Cyanobacteriia; order Cyanobacteriales; family Microcoleaceae; genus Trichodesmium. The sequence continues at coordinate 102 of JBFRWR010000543.1, read as the reverse complement.
ACCCCCGCTTCAGAATCCATCATTCCCGAACAGGTACTTTGGTCCGTACAATCTGAGAGAAATAGCTTTCGCGTTGACCTACTCAATCAATTACCTTGGCTG
>JBFRWR010000542.1:0-11429 GCA_051439685.1 Trichodesmium sp. | reverse complement strand
GCGTCCACGCGCCAGGTATTACCTTTCTCGCTATGATAACAAATCACGGCGACTAAAGTCGCCGCGTCGTTTTTCCGCCCCGCGGGTGAAAAGACGGGGCTACCAAACTGCCGAACTTTTTCCGTGTATTGGCGTGACACGCCTCAAATATTGCAATAGTAGGGGCGGTTTCCCCCCTTAAATTAATGAGTTTTCACATTTGATTAGATAAACCCGCCCCAAAATAAATACGCACTATTTTAGATATGTCGGTCCAGTAGTGCCGTGTCAATACTAAAATTGTTGTTTAGAAGCACGCCACCTCGAAGACCTCACCCCCAACCCCTCTCCTACGAGGAGAGGGGAGTTTTCTCCCCCTTCCCTCCTCCCCCCTTTCAAAGGGGGGTTAGGGGGGATAGGAAGGGGGTCGGGGGGTTAGGTTTTTTAACCCACATTTTCAAGTTTGACACGGCAGTAGTGACGTGACACGCCTAAAATGTTGCAATAGTAGGGGCGGGTTCCCCCCTTAAATTAATGAGTTTTCACATTTGATTAGATAAACCCGCCCCAAAATAAATACGCACTATTTTAGATGAAACAGTCCATTAGGGTGGGTTAGGCACAAATTAATAGTTTTGTGTTATTTGCCGTAACCCACCAAGAATAAACCTTACAGCTATTTATTAAGATTTATTTTATAGATACCCTCTATTGACACTCCACGGACTAAAGTCGCGTGGATTCGTGACTAGGAGCTGTAAATCGGGTTAAAACCACGATTTCCACATTGCTCGAAACGGCCACATTGCCAGCACCGTACCATAGTACGAATGCAGCAGCAGCTCACAAGGCGGTGCCAATCGCCACTACTCTCTCCGGTACAAGACCATTGAGGCTACTTTTTTTAGGTTGTTGCTTGATTCACTCACTCTGAGGTACAACGTGCTGTCTAACGGCTGGAAACAGAGTGCTGGCAAGCACCGAGCTACCTTTTCGGTTAGCTACCCTTTAACTGAAGCGTCCACTAGATATCGGGCTTTCACCATGATTTCAGAGGTCTTCGTGTCTTTGGATTTAATTATAACATGAATTTTGACTACGGGTTAAAACCCGTCGAATCGTTTCCATCCAGCCGTTAAAACAGGCTGGTTTCCCACTTACCGATGTAATAGAATAATAAAGTTGTATAATTATTGACTGCAAAACCTTTGACCAATCGTTAACTCTAGCAATTTGTCAAAAAAATAAAGTTGTATAATTTAACTTTTTTGATATATTTAAGAGCGAACATTGCTTCTTTTATAGAATAATAAAGTTATATAATTTCTTCTGCTTTTTCTAACTTATCGCCATATAATGTATGTCATGGTGACACTTTTTAGCTTTGATAATTATACAACTTTATTATTAATAATATGACTTTATTATTAATTATACAACTTTATTATTTCACCACAACCGATTGTGGTACAAGAATAAAGTTGGTAAATTTAATACCTCAAAAGCCTAACTTTACATAGCATGAAATGCACTTTATAAAAATAAAGTTGGTAAGTTTTTGTGAGCAAATTAATAAACTTAGATAAAACCTATATTTTGTCGAATAATAAAGTTGGTAAGTTTTTGGGGGTGTAAAGTCGCCAATATTTAAGAGTATAATCGGTTATTAAGTAGTAAGGATAAACTTAATACAGTACAAATTCTACCTTAAGTTTACTAACTTTATTATCAATTTACCAACTTTATTATTAACTTACCAACTTTATTATTTCACCACACCGATTTTTTATTATGAACTACAAATGTCCTGATAATATTCCTTATCCGAACCGGGTGGACATTCAGCCAAACGGTTGGAACATAGGTTGTTTCTGGCTTGCAGTTGGTGAAGACTTAGAAGCAGAATTAGAAGGTAGCGAGTTATCTGCCTACCAGGAAGCATTGATTACCGAAATCTCTTTTGATAACAAACTTGTCCTTATTCTTGGTAAAGGTGGGGAAGAGATTATGTCTTGCTTAGATGAATTTAATATAAACTACCCTTCTTTCTTTTACGATTTATATGATCGACTGCCATTCATACCCGACAATTATGCAAAGGATATTATCGGGTGGGAACTCTCTAAAAATTCAACCCGCAGTATGTTGTCTGAAAAAATTGATCCTAAAGATCCCCCTTTCTAATTTATGTCTAAGCCAGCTATTGCAATAATTCCACAAACCGATCAAGTCGTGGTTGGTGATAACAACCAGGAACAAACTTATCTATATTCTGATCCGGCTTTAGCCGCTCTTCTTCTTGAGCCGTCCCTAATCAAAGTCTTTGCTGATGCTGTTGAAGGGCAAGCCAGGCTTGAACAACAAGGTTTAGAGGTGAGTGGTCAAGTTTTCGATGTTAAATTAGCTGACAGTCTATTAACAGCAGGATTAAATATTGATAATTCTATTCCTTCTATTACAGAGCGGTATCAGGGTAAGCTAACATGGGAGCTAACTACTCAAGATTTACTAACTCTACGAGACAGTTTACGAGAAAAGTTAATAGAAGAAGATTTGGTTAAAGTCGCGGTAGTAGAGTTTGATGCTACAAAAGCTACAGCACAAATGAGCCAAAACGGAGTACGTTTAGACACGGCTTGGTTACGAGACAAACAGGTAGAGTTACGAAAGGAGCAAAAAGTATTAGATGCTCAGATCAAAAAATGGTTGAGCACATACAATCCCCATGACAAAGAGACTATTTCTACTGCTGATTTGACCTCCACAAAAAAGGCCGATAAAACTCAGACGTTAGAATGGTTTAATAACAGTGGTATTCCTTTGAGCAGCTTCAAAAAAGACAATATCCAAAGTCTGGCCACAGAACACCCTGTATTAAATGACTTCCTCCAGCTCCGTTCAATTGACTCACTAATTGGCAATAAAGGAATTCAGGGATTATTAAATGCTGTAGATCAAGATAATAAAGTCTATCCCACATGGCATCAAAACGCAGCAGCTACAGGACGGATGTCTGCCACTGAGCCTGCTATTCAGAATATTCCCGGCGATTTAAAGCGTGCGATTATTCCCGAACAAAAAGATGGAGAAGAACGACGGGTATTTGTTCGTGCCGACTATTCTCAACAAGAACTGCGGATTCTGGCTCAGATTTCCGGCGATCGCAATTTAACTAAGGCTTATCAAGAAGGTAGAGATGCTCATAAATTAACGGCTTCTTTAATGACGGGTAAGCCTGAAGAGGAAGTAACTAAAGAAGAAAGAGAACGAGGAAAACCTGTTAATTTTGGTAAAATCTATGGCCAGTCCCCTCAAGGCTTGCAAGGTTATGCAAAAGCTAGCTACGGTGTGGATTTTTCTCTATCTGAAGCACAGAAATTTCAAGCAGCTATGGATAAGGGTTATCCCGGTGTAGCCAAAAATGAACAAAAAGTCCGGCAAGACTTCAAACAGCAATGGTATAACAAATTAAATTCCGAAAATGCTCCATTACCTCAAACTAGGACTTTGCTCTTGAGAAAACGGGAGTGGATACCTGAGCGAAATAAGTACCCACCCGTTACAGAAGCATTAAACGCTCCAATTCAAGGTTCAGGAGCAGATATGAGCAAATCGGCCTTAGCAGATTTATATAAGAAGTTGAAGAACACAGGAGCTACAATTACCATAGTCCGCCACGATGAAATTGTACTTACATCTCCTGAATCACAACTTGAGAAGATAGGGCAAATTTTAGAGCGCACTATGTTGGATGCTGCTCAAAAAATTACTCCTGACATTCCTGCTGTGGCGGAAGTGAGTATTTGCGATAACTTAGCTCTTGAACAACTGAGTCAACAGGATTTTGAAAAGAGAGAATCTCGACTTTCCTCTAGCACCCCTCATAAATTAAGAGAAACTGTCCTACGATTAACTCTACCTTCCAATGATACTCTTAAATCAGAGCCTACAATTCGGAATGAATTACCTACATTAGAAACCAAAGTAACTCCAAGGAATAATACTGCAAGAGATTTTGATATTAGAGATCATATAAAATTCAGGAATGGGCGAGGAGAATGTCCTTGTTGTGCTGCTGAAGGAAAGGTTCAAAATTCCAACTTGAGCGTCCGAGAAAATGGCGATTTCTGGTGCTTTAGAGGTAGTGGCGGGGAGCCTCCTGGAAAAGATATTGAACAGTTCCATGATGAAAAAGCAATTCGTAAGGCTTTGGGCTATCCCGAAGTTGGGAAAATAGAACCCAATCTGGCTATCCGAGAGTTTAATCAGTCTCAGCAGATTCGTCCGTCTTCTCCCAAAGTCAAAATTGCTACAGAGGAAGATTTAGCGATCGCTCAGAATAGATTACTGTCTCCGAAGTTTAGCGATCGCTCTTTTCAGAAAAAAACCTTAAACTACCTAGAAAACCGAGGTATATCTCCTGATATGGCCAAGCACTATAATATAGGTTTGAATCTAGGCTTCAAAACTCCCGATGGTACTGATTATCCAGCCTCTATCACTTTTTACCATAGAGATGCAGCAGAACCAGAAAAGCTTTACGCCCGTCGCCGTTACGCACCTTGGATACAACCTGATGTTCTACCACCAGGAACTCCCAAGTGGGGGCAATCTGGTGTCCCTCCCTCTTTCTGGGTTGTACACGCGCCTGTTGGACAGTCGGTATTAAAAACTTATCTGACTGAGGGACCTTGGGATGCTGTAGTTTTGGGGGAAGCTGTGCGACAGTCGGGGAAACCCATCGCTGTTGCCTGTACTTCCACGGGGGCTAAAGGAGTTCTCCCAACAAAACAGCTTCAGGCACTTCCTGGGGAAGATGTAATAATTTTCTACGACAGGTTCGACAGCAACAATGAAGGACAAATAGGTGCAGAAAAGATGGCTAATGCTATACGGAATATAGGGAAGCAGGCAACTGTAGCTCTAGTACCCCATCGAGAAGGTAATATTATTGAAGGTTGGGATATCAGTGATGCTTTAAAATCGGGATTTACTCTAAAGGATATTGAGAAAGCTGAGGTAGAAGCTAAACAAATGCCGGAAAAATTAGCGTCTCTTCTTGCTGATTATTACGACTTAACATATAAGGGAGTGGGGAAAAATATTGACAATTACACTCCACAGTGGGATTCAATCGAAAAGTTGTTAAAGTTAGTTAATACAAATAGTAATGAAGTTTTCACTGCTCAGTTATCAAGTGGTAGTTGGCAAAATATCAATTCGGCTTTATCTACAGAACAGATGATGAATTTGAAAAATCTTTTGGAAGTTAACCTAGACAGCCAAGAATTACAAACTCGACGCTTCAAGGAAGTATATCCTGTAGTAGCCGATATTCTTCGGCATTACAAATCAAATTATTTTGAAGGAAAATATTACTCGGCACAGTGGGAGCCTGCTTCGAGGCGTCTTACTGCTTGGAAACATGGCGACATCGAACCTTTTCTTTCTGGACAGTGGGAAAAACATTTAGGCTGGCAAGATATCTCTGATCGTCCTATCTCTTTCTCAATTGCCCATCACTTTAGCGAAAATATTAAGCCCATTTTAGCAAGACTCCGCGTTTCATCTCACTCCCCGACACACCCAAGTCCTGAAATTGAGCGTTAGTTCCAGTTGTTGTTCTGGCCAAAACACTCAAACAATTGAAACGCTACAAGTTATACCATCAAAGGATTATAGTATTTTTTCTACTGAGTAATCAGTAGAAAAATCCGACCAAAATCTGGATTTGATTTAATCCAGAATCTAGCAATCAAACAAACTGACTTTTAACGTCAGTGGCCGAGCCGGGCGCGTGAATCAACCTTGATGATAACACGCTCAGTTGTTCGCGCCCGTGTCTCGGCAAAAGTCAGTTAGCGTAGCGGTGTTTGATTGCTGTCTTAGTCTACCTTATGGCTTTGTTGCACCCCTAATTGTAAATCTCCCTCTTGAAATTGTCCTACTTCCTCATATTCCGGGTGATGTCCATGTCGGTATAGAGTGTATTCATTTTGCCAATATTCAGCTCTGGCTTGACTTTCAATTAGCTTATATTCTGATAAATCTAGGCAATTTTGCAATTCGGCAATTTCATCCTTTAGTTTGACCTCACCCTGAGTTAATAATTTCTCTATAACATCAAAAACCCATACGGCAAAAGCTGGATTTAACCATGCTGCTAGGTTGAGAGCTACCTTGCGGTGAACCCATGTACCTTGGTTTTTGCCTTTTCCTTGTACTACTTTTACCAATTCCTCATCAGATAAATTATGCTTCTTTTTCAGCTCTTATAAATATTCTTTGGTTTGCTGCATTCTCAGAAAGTTATTGATTCTCTTGTTAAACTTTTTACACATAGATGTTGCATTCCACATTCCATCATCAGATATAGCAATTTCTTGTTCTTCAAATACTTCAATTATTTCCCCCATATACTACTCCTTTAAAACTCATCTGTACAAATTCGCGTTTCTTAATTGCATTGATATCTATAACTTTGGGATGAAACGCGAATTCGCGTTTCTTAAAATTATCTCAAGATTCAGTAGGGATGAATAGGCAAGTTAACATTAAAAACATACCGATTTATCCTGACAGTTTTTACTAGAATTTACCAGACCATAATTACTGATTATCTGAAATTATAGCTATGATTTCAGAAGCTTTTCAGTCATACCAACTATGGCTTTTCGTCGCACCATTTACATCTATCAATCGAGCGTAAAATCTAAGCAAGCTGACAGTTTGATGAGTGCTTCTAGCCAATCTTTGATGTAGTTGTGAAAAGTCTGTATCGGTAGAGTGACGTAAAGCGCAATTATGTCAGTATAATTACGTCATCAACATACCCATAAACCGCTTCTATGGATTCGGGGATTAACTAGCTATCAGCTTTTCCTTACGGAATGCACTCGCATTCAGCAATCAGCAATCAGCTATTAGCTCAACAAGCTAAAGGTCCGAGGGTATAAGTCCCCCACTATATTTTAAAAAAATTAGTGGTGTGTGTTAATCCCCCATTATACAGGCCAGGAAAACTGTTTAGCGTTCCGCACAACTTTCCGTTCCGGAATGCTCCTAATTACGTTAACGCTACGCGACATGGAAAGCGGAGAATTCCCGTGTGCGAAAAAGCGCTAGCTCCTCCGCAGGAGGCTTGCTGACGGCTGACGGCTGATGGCTGACTGCTACTTCAATTTTCCTGAATCTATAGAAGCCACTATCGCAGCTTCCTCCGCGACTAACATGGTACAAACTCTTCTAAAACTCTATCCACTCAGGCTCTAAAGCTTTCAGTTTGTCTAGTATCTCCGCGTTTGTCTTGGTCCTCGTGCAGTTGTAAAAATCTAAGTCCTCCTCATACTGTGGGAGCTTATAGGCAGTAGTTTCAGCTTCCGTAGAAATGTCGCGTTCAAGCTGCCTGTAGTCTGTATACAACCAAGCATCTTCAGTGTTGGCATAAAGCCAGTTATCATTCCGAGATATTTCGGGTAGTGGAGTGACAAGCTGTTGAGATGGAGTTGGACTTACAATTCTTTCTTGTACTATCATAGAGTATCTCCTTTTGAAGGGGCGGGACATCACTTGGCTTTCCGACGGCGTGGGTGGTGTCCCTTTAGTTTTTTTGCTTAGGCTTTCTTTCGGAGCCTTGATACTTATGATAGCGTGTTAACATCTACCTGTCAACCACTTGATTAAATTATTTAGCGTGTTAACGTGCTATAATCTGGACAGATAAATGGACAAGAGGAGGACAAAACAATGGTTGTTAAGCACAAAACAAAAAGTGCCCGCCCTGGAAGACCTGGAGGGAACCCAGAACTATGCAAGTATGCTTTCCAGCCTAAAAATCCCGAAAAACCTAATAAAGCTTTACTAGCACTCAGAATTGATTCTGATGATTTAGCCATTATCAAAAATCTCCCCAATTGGCAAGATAAAGTGAGAGCAAAATTAGAAGAACTTTTGCAGGAGGAGGCGGGTACAAAACAACAATCATAGATTATAAAATATGTATAATCTAGCTTTCATATAGCTAACCACTACAGATTTAATCCGGAGTCTGTGGTGGTTATTTTTTGAATGAAAATTACAAAAGCAAAACTAACTACTAGAGGAGGCAGGGGCGTTTTTATCGGACTGGTGTTAAAATCCAGCTAGAAGAAATATATTTTAAGCCGTCTGCTATTTCTTTCGCGTGGGGATGCTGATTAAATATTTTCCAGTTCATGGCAGTATGGTTAATAACTGATTATATAATCGCTACTACCACCTGAGGTGGTAGTAGCTTTTGAGAAAATATGGAGTTCTAGAGATTTAGATTAAGCAAATTCCATAATATTTCCTCTTCTATTTTTAAAATTTGAGATAGCATTCCTACTGCTATCTTCCATTCAGTAACTTCTCCATCACTACTAACCATGGAACGGCGATCGTAAAACTTGACTGAAGCGTATGCGCACATCACCAAAATATCATAAGGGCGATACGCAGTTTTACAAAAGCTAAAGTAGTTAGAGTTTTCATCTAAATGTTCCCACTCTCTTGCTTCGTATACCCTGGGAATATAAAGGGTTTCATAGCTCCCGTCACCATTAGGCGCTACCCGCTTTTCGACGGATGCACCACCAAACCATTGCCCAGATACTACTGAATCTGTTGTAGGTGTCGGCTTGCTTTTGTCGCTTGGCCAGACTATACCAAAATCTCCATCGGCAGTCCAGACTCCAGGAGTCTGCTTTTGATCGCCATTAAAGCAAATCAACTCGGAACTAAACTCTGGCTCTGAATCAGATTCTCCAGTTCCTCCCACGATATTAATACCGAGGCTTTTAACAACTTCACAGCATGATTTTGTAACTGTTGAAATATCTTGGAAATTCTTAATTTCCAGAGGACGCTGTAAGTAGTGTGTGTATCCCATTGTTGTTATTCCTTAAATTTTGTTACTTTATGGTAGAGAAAATTTGTCGCCTAATAATTTGACTAAATCTCTATAAGTGCCTCTAACCAATCTTTGATGTAGCTAGAAAAACAGTCTTGGGGAATGGTAGTAATGCTATCTGGAGTGAGTATTGCTATATCACCACTGATTTGATATACAGCTTCTATGAACTCTGGATATATTATCTTACCTGAGTCCATAGAGGCTACTATTGCAGCTTCTATGGATAACATAATAATTAATACACTCCCAACATTAAAAGTGTTCAGAGGAATCTGAGTAAGTTATAAACTCCTCTACTTCCTTCCAGATTTCCTCTGAAGATTTGAGAGGATTTGAGCAATCGTAGCATTCCACATCCTCTGCATAATCTGGGATTTTGTACGCTGTGGTGCTGGCACTTGTGTAGCACGGTGTAGATGCCAGCCCTTCTGAATAGTCATAATGTAACCAAGCTTCAGAAGTTCCGGTATATAACCAATTCTGGTCAATTTGAGTTGTTTTGATTTCTGTTGATGGCATCGTGTTATAATCCTGTTGTGTTTTATTTTGTCTCTTGGGCTTGGGTTTAATCGCCTCAGTCCAAGTTTTTTTGGGAATTTTTGGTTAACTTTGGGCTTGGAGCTTTCCTTCTCTCTTTCCTATATTATGATTTTAACCGAAGTTAACCTCGGGAACAACCTTTTATTAGTCAAAAATAGTTATCAGTTAACCTCAGCGCTATAAGTAAACCTTAACCGTAGTTAACCACGGTTATTTGGGAATATGATGGGATTAAATAGATTAGATTTTATAGGATGACAAATAATGGTCAAAAAATACCAAAATGAACGCGGTCACTGGATTACAGAACTAGAACCAGGGGAGGAACCACTGAGTCAAAAGATTGTAGGAGCTAAAGTTCCTCAAAATATTTATGATTATATTAACTCAAAACCGAATAAATCTAAGTGGGTGAGAGAAGTATTAGTCGCTGCTGCACTTGCTGAAATGGAATCAGTGCGTCTGCGGGATCATTGATTAGTAGTACATCTGTCAAGTGTCGGTAAGTTGAGAATGATATATAACATTGGCATCACTGACAAGCAGGATTTTGCCAAGCTCTGGCAACAAACTGAGGTTAAGTCAGGTTGGCGATCGTAGTTAGTTATACTATTTTCTCCGACTCCGACCGTTAGGGAAGTCGGAGTCGCTCTTAGGGGGAGTCTTTTTTGGGTCCCACTGGGCCCCCCTCAGGGAAAAAAATTCGCGGTACTCGCGCACGATTGTTTGTAGATGGTTGTATAGTCCGAGGAGGAAGAAGGAGCCAGCTCCCTTCCTCCTCGGACTGCTCCACCATTTTTTCTATATTATTTCCTAGAAGTAGTCCATTCACCAACGCCCTTAATCATCGCTACATCTACAGGACTACCAAATATTATTTGTCTGACAATTTCATAATGGCAAATGTAAACGAAAACAATTACATATCTATGAAAAATGTATACAAATCTAGAAAATAAAGGGTTTTATGTGGATTATCCAGATTTCAAAGAAGTGGTTTTATTATGAAAATGTAACTGAAGATAAATCAAGGAAATAAATGGCTTTACCGATAGCAACTATTAATTTAGGGAATGGAAATGATTCATATAGTGCTAGAAATTACTATATAAATAGGTTTAACATCAATGGAAATGGAGGAAATGATACAATAGAAGGCTCTTATACTGATGACACTCTAAACGGTGGTAGTGGAAATGATAGATTAATTGGTAATAATGGAAATGATAATTTAATAGGTGATACTGGAAGCGACACACTAATTGGTGGTAGTGGAAATGATACTTTAAATGGTGGGAATAATGGCTTCTTAAGTAATGGTAGTGATATCCTTAATGGTGGTAGTGGTAATGATACCCTCAATGGTGGATTTGATATTAATTCAGATACTCTCATAGGTGGATCAGGTCGCGACACTTTTGATGTTAGTGGTACTGCTGATTTTGTGAGGATATATGGCATTGAACCTACAATTCCTATTGTTGATGTCGTTACTGATTTTAATCCTTCTCAAGATTCGCTTGATGTTGATTCTGGCAGAAATATATCTGTTAGACAAGTAACTAATGAACCATTTATCGGAAGTGGTACTCTGATTAGTATAGATGGCGTTGAAACTGGTTTACTCCAAAATGTATTTCTTTCTGAATCTGAGATTAATTTTGTCTGATGAAATATTTTCACTCAAACGATAGCGGAGCGCGTCACGGAGTTCTATCAATCCATTAAGAAACCTTCGATTCTCACTATCTAAGAATTCCTTTTAATTTAAGACAGATATTTTCCGAGAGTATACGTTCTCTCGGAAATTATTTGTAGTTTTACCATTTCTTAAAAAATTTAGCTCTTTGTAGATGTCATCGGAATTAAGACAGAAATTAATAGAACATTTTACAGAAGAAAATGGTTTTGATAATATTAGGCAAGCTCGTTCCTGGGCGCATGAAATTACAGGTGAGAAATACGAGTCAGGGACTCC